>JAQBPF010000474.1 GCA_028287665.1 Deinococcus sp.
GGCGGACGCGGGCGTGAATCCGGCCTTGATCATGCAGTTCTTCGGTTCGAAAATGACCTTTTCGCCGCGAAGCCCTGTCCCGGATTGAGCAGGCCTTGGACGGGCCGGAACAGGGCTTTGGGGAGCGCGTCACCCGCGCCCATCTCACGCTGTGGGAAAGCGGTCCGCAGGATGCAGAATCCCTGCTCGCGATGCTCCGTGCAGCCATTTCTCAGCTGCAGGCGGCACAACTTCGGGAATTCGGCCCGCCTCTCGAAGCAGATCAGCCCCCATCCTCACAGCGATCACGACGCAACCGTCCGGTCTGGCGTGGCCTCCTCCATGCTGATAGGGGTCATCCTCGGGCGGCGCATTGTCCAGGTGCCCGCGCTGGCCGAATAAGATCTCGAATCCGTGGTCCGCATGTTCGCTCCCGCGATCCAAACGGTGCTGACGGGGAGGGTGAATCCGTAGACTCCCCTTTGCTGGCCGCCGGAGTCGTACCGTTGTTCAGCAGGTCCTCTTCGAGACGTATTGAGGTTTTCTGATGGCGGCCGAACAGCGAGCGGGTGACGCCTCATCTGCGGTAGGCGTCCCTCACGGACCTCAGGCGGGGTAGCGAGGGCCTCCATACACTTTTCTGACGCACAATAATTCCATGAGTGATCCGCAGTTGGCCCCGGCTTCCCGTCCCCCCCTTATGGTTTACTTCAGCGGCCAGCGTGCGCTCGTGACGGGCGCAGGCATAGGCATTGGCCGCGAAAGTGCGGCGCTGCTGGCCCGCAGTGGGGCGGCGGTGGTCGCGGTCAGCCGCAGTGCCGAAGACCTCTTCAGCCTCAGCCGGGAAACGGGCTGCGAGGGCGTGGCCGCCGATCTGGGTACGGTCGAGGGCGCGAGGCGGGCCGCCGAGGCCGCCGGGCCAGTTGATCTGCTGGTGAACAACGCGGGCATTGCCCTGCTGGAGCCTTTTTTAGACGCCACGCCTGAAGCCTTTGACCAGACGATGAATGTGAATGTGCGCGCCGCCCTGATCGTGGCTCAGGTGGTGGCGCGGGGGATGATCGAGCGGGGGAAGCCGGGAGCCATCGTGAACGTGTCCAGCCAGTCCTCGTCGGTGGGCTTGCCGCTGCACGCGGCCTACTGCGCGTCCAAGGGAGCGCTCGACCAACTGACCCGCGTGATGGCGATTGAACTGGGGCCGCACGGCATCCGGGTCAACGCGGTCAATCCCACCGTGACGCTGACGCCGATGGGGCAGAGGGCGTGGGGTGACCCAGCCCGCAGCGCCCCGATGCTCTCGCGCATTCCGCTGGGGCGCTTTGCCCAACCCTCGGAGGTGGCTCAGGCGGTGGCCTACTTGCTCAGCGGCGGAGCGGCCATGATCAACGGCGTGACGCTGCCGGTGGATGGGGGATTTCTGACGTCCTAGACGGCGCACATTAAATTTTGACTTGAATGGTACGGCGGGACCTCACTGGAGAGGTCAGCGGGTCGACAATCCTGGGTCAACCGCTGCCATTCGGGCGGCGGCCATTCCATTGTGCCATCCGTGATCGGTCATTCGAGGACTTGCGCTGGCCGTGAAGAGAGGACGAGAGCCCGTCCGCACCTGGGTCCGGACCCTCCATGACAGGTCTCAAGCTGTTCCGAGCAAGTTCGAAGACACTCCGAATCATTCCAATTGGGCCGTGAGTCGCTCCACTGGAACGGAGCACAGCCCACTGGGGCGACCTGCTCAGGGTGCCGAAGAGAGTCAGGAGACCAAGGAGCGAGCGATGACGCTGATGAATGACCAGACCAGCACCTCCAGTGTCCTGAGTGGAATGGAAAACGACAGCTACTCCCCGTCCGAACTGGTGGCCAGAGGAAAATTTATCCTCATGGTCCAGGGTCAGTCGGGTCGCATCTGAACAACCACTTTGCCGCCCGCCTTGCCCGCCTCGGCATAGGCAATGGCCTGCGCGGTCTGAGCAAACGGAAACACGCGGTCAATGTGTGGGTGAACCCTCCCAGCCTCCAGCAAGGGATTCAAGCTTTCAAGTTGCTGCCCGTCCGCCCGCATGAACCAGTAGCGGTAGTTCGCGCCCGCCCGCCGGGCCGCTGCGTGCGGTTTGGCCCCCATCGCCGCAAAGACTGGCCACACCAGGGGACTCACCCGGCGATGCCGCGCCAACGCCACGTCTGGCCCGTCTGAGATGGACACCACCGTACCGCCCCGCTTGATACTCCGGAAGCTGAGCAGCAGGTTTTCCATGCCCACCGAGTCCAGCACGGCGTCCATGTTCCGCACCTCGTCTTGAAAGTGCTGGGTCTTGCGGTCAATCACGGTATCAGCGCCCAGCTCACGCACGAACTCGATATTCCCTGTGCTGGCTGTCGTGGTCACTTGCAGGCCCAGATGCTTTGCGAGCTGAATGGCCGCGCTGCCCACCGCTCCGGCCCCAGCGTGAATCAGCACCGACTGCCCACGCTGCAAACCTGCCGCCTCGGTCAGCAGTTGCTGGGCCGTCAGGAGGGCCATCGGCAGGGAGGCCGCCTCGACGTGCGTTAAGGAGGCGGGCTTGTGCGCCACCGCCGATTCGTCGGTCACGGTCTCCAGCGCAAACGTGCCCAGGCGGTCATCCCCAACCCGCGTGTACACCGCAGCACCGTGAGGGTTCCCTCGCGCACGCGCCAGTCCAGTGGATTGACGCTGGCCGCGTGGATCTGGATGCGGACATCGTGGGGGCCGAGCGCCTGGGCGGGGAGTGGGCCGCGTTCCAGGACCCCTGGCCTACCGTACTTGCGAATAAAGGAAGCATCAGTCACAAAAAACTCCAGAGTTGAAGGGGAAAAAGATGGAATGATCGCTGGGCGGATGACCACAGCCCGCCCGCCATCCGGTGATCAGGAACTGGCCCTGAGTTGCTGGGGACGGGTATCCACAGAGACGCAGAGCGCGGCGGTCACCAGGCACAGCGCCACCTCCCAGCCGAAAACAGTCCTGAAATCGGCAAGTTGCGCTGACGCGCCTCCCAGCAGTGCCACGGTCACGGCGACCCCCAGCACGGTGCCGATCTGACGCACCGCCTGATTGATCGCGCTGCCGACCCCGAACCGGGCGGGATTCAACCGCGAGACGGCGGCGGCAGACAGAGAGGGCAACACCATCCCGGTGCCGACACCCG
>JAQBPF010000476.1 GCA_028287665.1 Deinococcus sp.
TAAAGATGTGGGCGACAGCCTTCAGGTGACGGTGCAGCCTGAGGACGGCTACGGCCTGCGCGACGAGGACAACATAGACGTGATGGGGCGCGAGGACTTCGACGACGACATCGAAGTCGGAGCGACCTACTACGCGGAGGACGAAGACGGCCAGGTGGTGCCGTTTACGGTGCTGGAACTGGACGGCGAAAACGTGCGCGTGGATTTCAATGTGCCTCTGGCCGGGGCAGTGCTGGACTTTGACGTGACGGTGCTGAACGTGCGCGACGCGACGCCCGAAGAACTGGAACACGGCCACGACCACGGCGATGAAGTAGACATCTTGACCATCGACGCCGCAGAGCTGGACGGGCCGGAAACGACGGCCACAGGAGAGACCATGACCATGAAGATTGCCCAAGACAAAGTTGTCGAACTGGATTACCAACTCACCGTAGACGGCGAAATCGTTGACCGGAGCGAACCCGGCGAGCCTTTGACCTACCTGCACGGCCACAGCAACATCATTCCCGGCCTGGAGCAGGCCATAGAAGGCCGCTCGTCAGGCGAAACGCTGCAAGTGACGGTGCAACCCGAGGACGGCTACGGCCCCCGCGACGAAGACAACATGGACGAACTGGACCGCGCCGACTTTGAAGACGACATCGAAGTGGGATCGACCTACTACGCACAGGCCGAGGACGGTAGCGTGCTGCCCTTTACGGTGCTGAGCATGGACGGCGACACCGTGAAAGTGGACTTCAATCCGCCGCTGGCAGGCAAAGTACTGAACTTTGACGTGACGGTGCTGAACGTGCGCGACGCCACCGCAGAAGAACTGGAACACGGCCACGCCCACAGCGCCGGAATGCACGACCACGAGTAAAACCTGAGCGCAGGACACCAAGAAACAGCTTTGGGGGCGACCTCAAGGCTGTTTTTGTCGTGGGAATCAGGCTGAAGTGGCAGGCAGATCAGTCCACCAACGCCGCCAACCATTCGTGCCCCGGCGACGTGAGCTGTAGGGCGGCAGCCAGCCATGTCCGGGCCTGGGCGTTCAGCGTGGGCAGCGTGCGGGCAAAATCGCGCTGGTCTTTGCCTCTGGGGTCACGGCCTGCGGTGCGGCTCTTAAACAGCAGCACCGCTTCGGGGGCCAGGTGCGGCAGGCCCTGTGCGCCGATCAAGCGGGCCTGCCCCATCGGCAAGGTCACGCGGGGGTCACGGCGATAAATCCACGTTTCATCGTCAGAGTCGGTGAGCATCACATCCAGCAGGTGGGCCTGCGGCAACCCCCCATGACGGGCGTGGACTTGAAAGTCAGGCGCTGCTATCGGAACTGTCCAGGCATGGTAAGCACCGCCTCGGCAGGCGTCCAGCCGCCATCCTGCAGCCGCCAACGCTTCCCGCACTTCGCCCTGCCTGTGCCGGGGCACGGTCACGTCTATGTCTTCATGCGGGCGCGTGACCGTGCCGTGCCACGCATCCAGCGCCCAGCCGCCTGCCAGCATCCAGGGCAAGTTCAGCGGGGCCATCGTCTGGGCCGCAAAGAGGGCCGGAGCAAACCCTACCGTTTGAGCGTGGTGCGCGTAGGCATCAGGCAGCAGCAGCTCATCGGCACGGCGGCGTCCAGCCTGCACAAACGCGGCGCGGTAACGCTGGGCAGCCGAAGGCGCGGCCAGCAACAGATCACGGAGCGCCGCCTGATCAGTGGCCCAGGCCGTGCCTTCCTCCGCAACAACGACCCGCCAACCGCCGGGATGCAGGAACGTGCCGCCGGGTTGATGGGTATATCCCAGCGCCAGCAGCGGAGCCTCCGTAGGCGTGCCGGGCAGCAGATCCAGATGCAGTTCGGGCACATCCAGATCGGTCAGCGCGGGCACACTGCCGGGGCCACCCAGCGAGTGGGCAAATATGCCGGTTATCCGGCCCCGTTCCAGGGCGGAACCCAGGGCATCGGTCAGGCTTTGAGCGGCGTGGGCCAGGGCTTCCATTTCTGTCTCCCTCCTCCCTGCTCGTTACTCCAGATCGTCGTAATGGTGCAGCAGCGCGGCCTCTGGATCGCCCACCGGGTGATGATGACGGGCCACCAGACGGGCCACACGCGGCCTTGCCCCGGCGCGGGCCAGCAACTGTGCGCCCAACTCCGGATGATTGGCCCGGATGCCAATGGCCCCCACAGGCGGCAGCAGCCGGGCCAAGCGGTTGGGAATCAGACCCACCAGCACGCGCTCGACCACGTAGTAGGGGCGCAGGCTTTTGCCGCAGTCGTGCAGCAGGGCGGCGGCCATCAGTTCGGCGTCGGCGTGGGGATAATCGCGCAGCAGGTGGCGGGCCACGCGGCAGGCATGTTCGCGGTCACGGGCGTCCATCCCGCCGTACACGCGGGCTTCTTCGGGCGTCAGATATTCGGCGGCCCAATCGTCTTCGGGCTGGGCCGTTCGGGTGCTCAGGCTCCGGCTCAGGCGAAGCGCCTTGCCTGCATAGCCGCGCACCTTGCGAATCAGCCGCTGGAGGGGCGAGAGGTGCAGCATGGAGACAGAATAAGCGTAAACGGGAGTTTGTAACAAAAGTCTCAGAGGTTGGTGAGCATGGGTGATGCAAACAGCAGAAAGCAGTGTATTAGCGCTCGCCATCCGCCTCCCGGTTGACCAGCAGAGGCATCTCGCACGTACAATGACCCGCAGTCATCTGGGGTGATCTCATGAGAAATGAACCCAAAGCACG
>JAQBPF010000500.1 GCA_028287665.1 Deinococcus sp.
GAACGCGACCAGACCGAACTCGTCGGTTTTGATGGCTCCAAGCCCTACGACGTGCGCCACCTGATCACGTCCATCACCGATGGGGGAGAGCTGCACGAATTCAAGGCCGAATACGGTGAAACCATCGTCTGCGGTTTTGCGCGGCTGGGCGGCTATCCGGTGGCATTCGTGGCAAACCAGCGCACCGTCATCAAAAAGAAACTGAAGGCAGGCGGCGAACCCGGCCTCCGTACCCGCATTGAAGTTGGTGGCGTGATCTACGGCGACAGCGCCGACAAAGCCGCCCGCTTCATTCTGGACGCCAATCAGGCGGGCGTGCCCCTGATCTTCCTGAGCGACGTGACCGGATTCATGGTGGGCCGCGACTCCGAGCAGGAAGGCATCATCCGGCGCGGGGCCAAGCTGGTCAATGCTGTGTCAAACACGGTGGTTCCCAAAATCACGGTCATCACGGGCGGCAGCTTTGGCGCGGGCAACTACGCCATGAACGGCAAAGCCTTTGGCCCCCGGTTCCTGTTCGCGTGGCCCAGCGCCAAATACGCCGTCATGAGCGGCAACGCGGCGGCCAAAACCCTGCTGGATATTCAGCTAGCGGCCCTGAAACGCAGCGGCCACGAACCCGACGACGAAGAACTGATGCGCCTCTATGCCGAAGTGAAAACCAAATACGACACCGAACTCGACCCCCGTTACGCCGCTTCCCGGTTGTGGGTGGACGAGATCATCGAACCCAACGACACCCGTGAACGCCTGATTCGCGCCCTCGAAGCCTGCGCGGGCAACCCGCATCAGGAGGACTTCCGGGTCGGGGTGTTTCAGGTGTAGTGGCAGTCTGAGGGTCAGGGGTTCAAGTGAGACGAAGACGATCTCAGACGCCTTTCCCAACCGATCTGGCCACGCAAAAACTCGCTGCCCCAGCCGCTTAAACCCTCGATCTATAAACCCCTGGATACCGCACCCACATCCATCACTCCCCGGAGGCCCCACATGACCAGTACCCTGAACCGCCCCACCCCCAGCCCCAACGTCGAACCCATGAACGACGACCAGCGCAGTATCATCAGCGCCCTCAAGAGCTTCCTCAAAAATAAAGTGGAACCTGGAGCCGCCGAGCGTGACCAGACCAGCGAATTTCCGATGCAGATCGTGAAGGAACTGGGCGATATGGGTATCATGGGGGCGCAGACGCCGGAAGAGTACGGCGGCACGGCGCTGGATACGGCCACTTTTGCCATGATCATCGAGGAAATTGCGGCGGTAGACGGCAGCCTGTGCCTCACGGTGGCGTCTCACAATTCGCTGTGTCAGGGACACATTCTGGTGGGCGGCACCGAGGCGCAGAAGCAGAAATTCTTGCCTGCATTGGCGAGTGCGGCCAAGTTGGGTGCGTGGGGCCTGACTGAACCCGGCAGCGGCAGCGACAGCGGCGGCCTCCAGACCCGCGCCGCACAACAGCCTGATGGAAGCTGGATTCTGAACGGTTCCAAAAACTTTATTACGCAGGGGAGTGTGGGCGGCACCTACGTCATTCTGGCCCGCACCGACGCCGCCCGCGAAGGCAAGGGCAAGAACGACGGCATCAGCGCCTTCGTGTTCAACCGCGATGAGGTCACGGGCTTTTCTATTGGCCGCAAGGAAGACAAACTGGGCCTCCGCAGCAGCGACACCGCCCAACTGATTTTTGAAGACATTCACCTGCCCGCCGACGCCCTGTTGGGTGAGCGCGGCAACGCCTTCAAGGACGTGATGAAGGTGCTGGACGGCGGACGCGTGGGCATTGCCGCGATGGGTCTGGGCCTGGGCCGCGCCGCTTTCGAGTACGCCGCCAGGTACACGCTGGAGCGTCAGCAGTTTGGCAAGCCGATTGCCCTGAACCAGAACATCAGCTTCCGTCTGGCCGATATGGACACCAAATTGGAAGCGGCCCGCCTGCTGATTCGCAAGGCTGCCGACCTGAAAGACGCGGGCATGAATTTCACGGCAGCGGTGGCCCGCGCCAAGTTGTACGCCACCACGGTGGGCGTTGAGGCCTGCGACGAAGCCATTCAGATGCTCGGCGGCTACGGCTACGTGAAGGAATACCCGGTGGAACGCTTCTGGCGCGACAACCGCCTGACCCGCATCGGCGAGGGTACGAGCGAGGTGCAGCGGATGGTCATCAGCCGCGCGGTGCTCGCCCGCTACCAGGAGGCACTCACCCCGGCCTGAGTGTGCTGAGCTCTGGAAGCACAGAAGGGGCCGCCTGGATTTGTTCCAGGTGGCCCCGGTTCATTCCTCGCCGAGCTGGTACAGCAGCTCTTCCAGTCCGCTGTGGTCGAGAATCAGCAGCGAGGTAGGCAGAATTTTCACCAGCCCGCGCGTTTGCAGTCTCTTAAGCAGCCGGTGGGCGGTCTCACGGCTACTCGACAGGCGCTGCGACAGGTCGGTGACGGAAATCGGCAGCAGTTCTGGACGCGTCGCCCCGGCACGCACCCGGTGGACGTACAGCCTGCTGAGCGACTGCGCCATGCTGGCCTCGGTGCTGATA
>JAQBPF010000518.1 GCA_028287665.1 Deinococcus sp.
CGTGCTGTGCTGCACAGAGAATTTGGCATGTCTCTTGACCCGGCCTTTGAACGCACCTTGGCGGCGCAGGGAATGCAGACCCGGACGTGACATTCTCCCAGGTGTGCCCTGTTCCCTAAAAGTTCCCTGCAGTCACGGCACACTGAGGGCATGAACTTCCGAGTGATGCCCTGGATTGTCGCCCTTCCCTTGTGGCTGGCTGCCTGCGGCACTGGCCCGCTGCCAGTGGCGTCCCAAGGCGGGGCGTCCACCCCCGCGCTGCAACCGCTGGACGACTGCCCTTCATGCGGCATTGTGGCCCCGACGCTGACGTTCACTGACCGGTTTTGGATGTGGTCTGAACCTGTCCAAGGCGGGCAGCAAAGCGGCTTAGAACGGTGGACATACGGCCAGACCCGTCAAACCAGCAGTGGGCCAGAGGTGTTTTTGCTGCCTGCTCACACACCCGTGGGAGCACAAGTTCTGTCTGTGGGCTGCCTGAATGAAGGTTCGCTGGAGGCCCAACAGGTGTTGCCTGGGCCAGGACAGAGTGCATTTCAGTCCACACCCGCTGTCGAGCCAGAAATCCTGACGACCCGAATGGACGCCGACAACCTGTGCAACGTGAATTTCGGCCCAGGCTGGCGCGTGGCAACTCCTCGGAACATGGAGGGCTTCTGGGTCGCCGGACAGCCACCCGTTGTTGCAGAACCCACATGGTGATTCGTCTGAATCGAGAGTACCGACCCCAGTTGAGACTGATCGCACAGCGGCTGTTGACCGATATCCAGCTGGCCCTGATGGCTCAACCTCCGACCAGCACTTGGGGTCCCCTGGAGCGCCACCGGGCGCTGATTCTGCTCCAGGAGCTGAGCCAAGACTGGGAGACTCAAGGGGTGCGGGTTGATGCTCTGCAGGAATTGGGCCAACTCAGTCATCAACTGGACATGGTGGCAGCCACCCTAACGCGGGCCAATCTCGAAGCCCTGCGCGGGCATGTGCGGTCGGTCCTGGACGCTGCGGCGACGGATCTGGAACACAACAGCGGAGACCCGGGCTGGTACGAATGGGAATAAGGACTGCGTAGACTGACAGCCCCGCTGTCAACCCTGCTCTCAGGTGTCGGACAGCACGGCTTTAGGCAGACTGAGCGAGAAAGCCGCCCCCTGACCCACCTTGCTCTCGGCCCAGACGCGTCCGCCGTGGCGCATCAGGATACGTTTGACATTTGCCAGTCCGATCCCCGTGCCCTCAAATTCGCCGGGAGGATGCAACCGTTGAAAAGCCTCAAAAAGTTTGTGGGCGTAGTCGGGGTCAAAGCCGACGCCATTGTCTTGGACAGTGATCACGTATTCGTCGTCCTGTTCGTGGGCCCAGATCTGCACGGTGGCCTGCGGCTGAAGGCGGGTGTACTTCACGGCATTGTCGAGGAGATTGTGCATCACCAGTTGCAGCAGCGCCGCGTCGCCCTGCACCACCGGCAGAGGTGAAAGGTGCCAGTGGATCACCCGGCCCGCATGGACAGCAGACAGGTCACGAATGGTCTTGCTCACCAGTGCATAAAGATCGACCGGGTGCGGTTCCAGGGGCAGGCGGCTGGACTTTGACAGGTTGAGAATTCCGTCCACTGTGGCCGTCAGGCGTTCGGCGGCCTGCTGAATCTGGTCCAGCAGCCGCGCCGCTCTGGGGTCTGCATCCTGAAGATGTCGGTTCAGCAGTTGAGCAAAACTCGTAATGTGGCGGATGGGGGTTCTCAGATCATGCGAGGCGGAGTAGGCAAACGCTTCCAGTTCTCCGTTCACCTGTTCCAGTTCGTGGGTGCGCTCGGTGACGCGCTGTTCCAGCAGAAACATGGCCGCGTCAAGTTCCTGCTGGGCCTGGGTCCGCATCAGCAGTTCCTGCTGGGCCTGACCATACAGGCGGGCGTTTTCCACGGCGTCGCCTGCTCGCGCGGCCACCTCCAGAGCAAAAGCCGTATCGGCAGGGCCGTAGATCCGCTCCAGGCTGGACCGGGCCATCCCCAACACGCCGACCACCTGACCCCGCGAGCGCATGGGGACGGTAATGACCGAACGAAGTTGCAGGCGCCGGACCTCCATTTTCCAGTCTTCAGACTCTGGAAGAGAGTCGTACATCTCATCGGTCACGGCAGGCAACAGGTCGGGGAGACCAGACGAAAATACCCGTCCAGGGCCACTTGCAGCCGCAATGTACACCGGATTGCGGGCAATGAACTGGCGCAGCAGGTCAACCATCGTGGGGTCCTGATGTACCACAATGGCCGGGTCGAGCAGGCCGTCAGAGGTCGGCAGATAAATGGCGCACCAGTCGGCCAGTCGGGGCACGGCCAGTTGGGCAATGCTTTCTAACGTGACGGCCATCTCCAGCGAACTGCTCAGGATTTCACTGGCCTCGGCCAGAAAGGAGAGCCGATCATTGAGAACCTGGGCCTCTTCCAGTGCCGTGGTGCGCTGAAGGGCCTGAGCACACGGGCTGGCCAGTGACAACCAGAAGAGCCGCTGTACGGGTGTAAACGCACGCGGCAGCTCAAAGCTCAGGGCCAGGACGCCCAAAATCTGGTCCTGCACCAGCAGGGGCAACACCACAATGCTGCCCGTCAGGTTGTGGAGGCGCGACGCAATGGAGGGATAGTCGAGGAGGGCCTGCTGCCGGGTTTCGATGAACAGGGCCTGGCGCG
>JAQBPF010000013.1 GCA_028287665.1 Deinococcus sp.
GGGTGGCGGCGGATGGGCTGGGCTTTGACGTCATGGTTCGCCTCCTGTGGGGGCACCCTACGGACCGGGCCGCAACAGCAGCGTGACAGGGTCCGCGCCCGCCCAGCCAACGGCGCTTTCCCCATCACGCTGTTGTCATGGGGGGCGGGCTACGGTGCGTCCAGAAGGCGCATGGCGAATCCCTCTCGCCGGAGCAGACCTTCCAGGAGACCCCTATGACCATGCCCGCCCTACGTCCCGTGTTTCTCGTCCTGACCTTGGCCCTCGCACTCTCGGCGTGTGGAGGATCCCCCTCCGGCGACCCCGGCCCCGGCACTGGGCCGGAAAGCGGGCTGGTGCCTGATCCAGGTGCGCTGATGGTGGGGAGCGGCCAGACCAGCGATGGTCAGCCCACCGTGACGCTCAAAGACGGCCGGGTGGTCACGATGTTGCGGCTCCAAGAGATCGGATACGTTCCAGCGGGTTCCCAGCTCGTCCCTGCGCCCCTGCGCGCTCAGGAGACCCCGCTTCCCACCCACGCTGATTTGCGGGCCAACAGTTCGTTCGGACGCGACCAGAACCCGCGCGGCACCTGCATCGTCTTTTCCAATGTGGCGGCGCTGGAGGCCGCCTACAAGCGGCTTTATGGAGTTGCTCTCGATCTCAGTGAGCAGTACCTGAATGCTGTGCGGCGCACCATGGAGTTGCCGGCGCCTTCGGTGGCGGCGGTGAGTCCCCTGCCGCGGGCCGAAAACCTGCCCGCGTCGTGGGGCTCCGGCGGCAGTTACGACACCCAGATCAACTACATGCGCTTGGCAGGCATCCCCCGGGAAGAAGACGCCCCGTACGTGGCCTCGGCAGACTACGAAAACACCACCCAGGCGGGCGACCAACCCCAGACGCCAACGGACTGGACGCTGTACCGCAACGGCACGGTGACGCAGCGGGCTCTGGACGATTTCAACCTCAGCAGCGTTCGCCCGCAGGAGTACCGCGTGCCGGGGCCGCTGACCTTGACCACCCTGCCGGTGGCCGCGCTGGAACGCGCCACCTTCCGCGCCACCGCCGTGACCCGGGCTTCAGCCGCCGAGCGGCGGACGCTGGACTGGTTCCGGCGGCAACTGGCGGCTGGCCGCGAGGTGGTGTTCGACTTTGCGGGCGGGTGGCGCGACCCCATGCCCGACAACGGGGTTTGGGATCCGCCCGCCACCGACCGGGAACTGGAGTACGGCCACTCGATGTTGATGGTCGGCTATGACGACGCGCGGCAAGCCTTTTTGATCAAGAATTCCTGGGGCGAGTCGGCGCCGAGCCTGTTCAGCTACGCGTTTGTCACGCGGGGCCTGGTGCAAGAAGCCCACGTCTTCACGGCCGTGGCCGATCCGGCGGCGGGCACGCCGACGGCCCCCCTCTTTCTGGGCCGCTGGAGCCTGCACTCGGAGGCGGGCACCGGTCGGCTGGACATCTACCATTTCCCGGAGCTGTACGCGCCAAGCGAACTCGAAGGCACCTCAGACAAACGGTTGGGCACCTATTTTCCGCTGTCGGGCCCTCCACTGCGTGTCAACGGCGCGTTTACAGGAGACGCGCTGGACTTTAACTTTGACGCGGCCACGCCCAACTTGCCTTATGACGACCGGGGACGTGGCCTGCAGTTTGCGGGTGCCCGCCTGGACGCCGCCCACACCCGCCTGACCGGGACGGTGACGTTGCCGGGGGGCCGCAGGGTGCCGTTTACCGCCGTCAAAGACAACATCGGCCCGGAAATCAGCCTCACCATCCCGGCCGCCCTGGCCAACCGGGACGTCACCCTCCACGCAGACGTTGTGGCCGATGAAGAGGGCAGCGACTGCTGCACCTACGCCTGGTCGCCCCGGCCGCACGCGGCCTCGCCCCGCGGCGCGACCTACCGCTTCTCCTCACCTGGAAGCCATCCTGTGCAGGTCACGGTAACGGACCGCTTCGGGGCCAGCAGCCTGCGGTCCGGGATGCTCAACGTGCTCAACGGCGTTCCCACCGCACAGCTTCAGCAGCCCACTGAGGGCGCCGCCGTGTTCGTCGGCCGGCCCCTGCACCTGCAGGGTGTGGGGAGCGATCCGAATGCTGGTCCGGGGCCAGGACCCGGTGAGGTTCCCTGCGAGCAGCTGTCCTGGCGCTCCAGCCTGCTGGCCGATACGGCTTTTCCCCGCAGCGGGTGCAGCGCCGACGTGTGGTTTGACACGCCGGGTGTCCGGACCCTGACCCTGCGGGTCACCGATCCGGATGACCCCGCCGTGACGGGCGAAACCTCCGTGACCGTCACTGTGACGGCGGCGCCCGTAAACCAACCGCCTGAGGTGCGTCTGACCGTGTCGGCTCCCACCTTTTCGGGCGGAACCTACGACGCCCACCGGGCGCTGACCCTGGAAGTGGCGGCGACCGACCCTGAGGGCGATCTCCCACTGACCTTCGGCTGGACGGCCGCCGTTCTGCATGACTCCGGAGAGACCGCGCTCGCGGAACGTGAGATTGGCACGGGCGAACGCCTGACGTGGACCCCCGTGGCTTTGACGGGGTTGAGCAGTCTGCCGGAGTGCAATACCTACGCCGGTGCCCGGCTGCGCCTCAGTGCCCAGGTCACCGACCGCCTGGGGCACCTCTCCCGCCTCACCCAGGAGGTGCGGGTGGTGTGCGTGCCGCAGTAGGGACGTCAGCAGTGGGGGGACGCCGCGGCGTCCCTCCACTGCTGGCCCGGACTTGCAGGCGCAGGCGCAACCCTTGCGCTCTTC
>JAQBPF010000070.1 GCA_028287665.1 Deinococcus sp.
AATCAACTTCTAAGGTCAGGCGTCGGTGCCTAAGTTGTCCTTCGCCCACTGGTAGAACTCGGGTTTGTAAAACTCCAGCCGAATCTTCTTATATTCATTGGTGGAATACAGGATGGCGTGATCTACACCCTGCGCCACCTCATCATGAATGGCCTGAATCTTGCCGAAAGCTTCCTCTTTGCTGCGGCCATGCACCATCGTAAAAATGGTGTAGGGCCACTCGGCATAGGTGGGGCGCAGGTAGCAGGGAGACACGGCCTTGAATTCGGCCATGCGCCGCCCGGTTTCGGCCACTTCTTCCTGTGGCACAGCCCAAACGCCCATCGCATTGAAAGTAAATCCGGCCTTCTGGTGGCGGAACACGGCAGACACGCGGCGCAAGGCTCCGGCAGCCTTCATCTTCTCGGCGTGCGCGGCCACCTCTGCGATGCTCAGGCCCAACGCGGCGCAGGCATCGGCGTAGGGTTCCTCGGTCACAGGCAGGTCTTTCTGAAACTCGGTGACGAAGGCCCGGTCAAGATCGGTGACGGCGTAGCCGATGTTGCGCTGCTCGCTGGTGTACTGCGGCGCGGCCTTGGCGTTCCAGTCTTCCTTGCCCGTCATGTCAAATTCCACGCCGATTTTGAACAGGTGCAGCGTGGGCATCAGCCGGGTCAGGCGTGCGCCGCTCTGCTCGTGCAGCTTTTGCACGTGGGCTTCCAGATCGCTTTCGGGCGGCACGGCAATCGTGTACCACAGGTTAAAGGCATGATTTCGCTTGTAGTTGTGGCTGACACCGGGGTGCGCGTTCACGATTTCTGCGCCTGCGTCCAGTTGATCTTCGTCGTGTACAGCGGCCACGAGGCTGCTCTGGTAGCCCAGCGTGCGGGTATCGAAAATGGCGCTGACCTGCCGCAGCACACCTTCAGCTTTCACTTCCCGCAGAATAGCCAATGCTTCAGCCTCGGTCAGGCCCACCTGCTCGGCAATCACGGCGTAGGGGCGCTGCACGATGGGAATATCGCGCTGAATGCGGTTCAGCAGTTGCTCACGCGGGGTGGGCAGGGTGATCGGCTCCGGGTGAGCAGGAGCGGTCAAGGGAGCGGTCATAAGTACCAAGATACGCTCACTCCGTGCGGTAAAACGTCCCCGAACGAGCGGTAAGCACGCAGGTGTGCGCCAACATTTGGTTGTGCTTAAGGTGCTTAAGGCGGCCAGCGGCAAACAGATTCCAGCCCAAACAACGCCGCTCAGGGCGCACAATACACAGCATGGTGACCGCACTCGTGATGGTACAGGCCGAACGGCAACGCATTCAGGAAACTGCCGAGGCTCTGGCAGGCGTGCCCGGCGTCCGTGAAGTGTATTCGGTAACAGGCGAGTGGGACATTGTGGCCGTGCTGCGCCTGGCCCGCTACGAAGATCTGGACGATGTCGTGACGGGGCATCTCCGCAAAGTAGACGGCATTGCACGCACGCAGACCATGCTGGCCTTCCGGACCTACAGCGAAGATCTGCTGGATCAGGGCTTCGGCGTGGGTCTGGACGAGGGACAGACGAGGTAAGTCGCACGCCGACAGAGCATGACGCTCCAGGCCTTGCGTCCCTATAGAACAAAGGGAAACCAAAGCCAGCAGCTATTATTTTACTTGGTATAAACAGTCGGGTCTGCCTCTTCCTGACCGGCACTGGCATGATGGACAGGTTTGACATAGGTACAGGTCGAATTGAAGCCTTCTTCCGAGTTCACAGCAGGTCAACTGAATCCTCAGGGCAGTGAATGCTCTGGGGAATTTTCCCTACCTCTGCAATGGGGAAACAGAGCTGAAAGGCCCCAAAGATATACTAGTTACATCTTTCAAAAAAACTTACCAAGTTGTCAATAAACTCTCACTTTTTGACCGCCCTGTATCATTCAATATCAAGGTATCCAGAGGGGAAGTGAGGCTTTGTTCGCACAGAACACTATTGAGCCCCATAGCAGGTAACCTTTCACCCAATCACAGAGCATTGAAATATTCAGCTCCGTGCACCTCCCCCAACCAGAGGGCTCAACTGTATTGTCGACAAGTTAACTATTCGTGAGGCGGGATTATTCTGCTTGACAAAGATATTCGCCATTTTTCCACCTCCAAACAGGCTGCTTCTCCACCTCTACATCTCAAAGGGGGTTTACAATCTTAGGTCTGGGCGTCCATACTGAATCTCCGGAGGATTACCCAGATGACTTACAAGAAACTCAGTGAGCAGATTCATGAGCTCAGCAACCCACAGCGCAGTGATTCCTTTGTAAAATTATTCCGTGATGCTGTACGTCAGGGCAAATTTGATGCCACTTACATGCCTGAACGCTTCACGATGCCCAAGCAGTTTAGCCGCCGGGGTGCAGAAGGCACCTATCAACGCGACGCCAAAGAAATGTTGTTTGAAATTACGCCTGAATTTGAGGCCTGGTTTGACCAAACCAACCGCGATTTGGCGGCAGCACGCAAGGGCGGTAATATCAAGCCCAGCGTGGAAGCCATTGAATCCGGCTTGGTCGACTTTAAGAAGATGGCCGAAGAAACCCGCAAGAAAATGCAGGCCAGCTACGAAAAAGGTCAGGCACTGGGCAACAGCCGGGCCAAAGGCAGCAAAGGCGGCAAACGCAAGTAAGCCGTAAGACTCTTAAAATTTTTAAACGTTACTGACTGGGTGGGTGCCGCATTGGTATTCGCCCAGTCAGCATTTGCAGGGGCGAATCCACAACACACGGTTTAAACATGGATCTTCATCTCAATGCCCCTGACGTTTACCCCTTTCGCCTCCTGTCATGGGCGCGTATCCTGCCCAGATAATGATGGCTGTGTCTACCACCCCAACTTCTCCCACTGCTGCCCGGCGCGGCCTCCTGATTGTGATGACGGGCGCATCTGGCGTGGGCAAAGGCACCCTGCGCGAACGCTGGCTGGAGGGGCAACACGTGTTTTATTCCACCTCATGGACCACCCGCGAAGCCCGACCCGGCGAACAGGACGGCGTGGATTACGTGTTTGTGACGCCCGAAGCTTTTGAGGCCAAAGCCGCCGCACAGGGCTTTTTGGAACACGCCGCCTTCGTGGGCAACCGCTACGGCACGCCGATAGAACCCATTGAAGCGGCGCTGAGCCGGGGGCAGGACGTGGTGCTGGAAATCGAGGTGGAAGGAGCGATGCAGGTGCAGGCCCGCGCGGGCGAGGAAGCCATTCTGGTGTTCATCATGCCGCCCAGCCTGACCGAGTTGCGCCGCCGCCTGGAGGGCCGCGCCACCGAAACACCCGAACGCATAGAGAAACGCCTGCTGCGGGCCCGTGAGGAGATTACCCAGGCACACGCCTTCCGGTACGTGATCGTGAACGACGATCTGAACCGTGCCCTGCACGAACTGCAAGCTGTACAACGCTTCGAGCGGGCGCGGCAGGTTCCTGAAGGTCAGTGGACGCCAGAAGACCGTGTGGCACAGGCCCTGGCCCTTTCGGTGAGGAGCGACAGCCTCAGCGCCGCCGACCTGGAACGGGTCGTCAACAGCTAAAGGAGTGCCCATGCCGCTAGAACTTGTCCAGGGCGATATTGCCGCGCAGACCACCTGCGCCGTGGTGACCGCCGCCAATAAGGAACTGATGGGCGGAGGCGGCGTGGACGGCGTGATTCACCGCGCTGCTGGACCAGAACTCTTGCGGGCCATCCGCCCACTGGGCGGCACACCGACGGGTACAGCCGTCATTACCCCGGCATTCGGATTATCGCGGCAGGGTGTGAAGCACGTTATCCACGCGGTTGGCCCCATCTGGCGCGGCGGCCAATCGGGTGAAGCTGAACTGTTGGCCGGAGCGTATCGCCACAGCCTGCGGCTGGCCCTCGAACAGGGGTGCGGCAGCGTCGCGTTCCCCTCAATCAGTACAGGCGTGTACGGCTACCCGGTAGAGAAGGCCGCGCCTGTGGCCCTCTCCGCCATCGCCGCAGTGCTGGCCGAGCATCCAGAACTGACAGTGCGGGTGGTGCTGTATGACGTGGGGAATTTTCATATGTTCGAGCGGGCGTGGGCGAGGCTGGAGGGTGGGAAAATCTAAGGGTCTGAGGGTGTAAGAAACAGTAATCGCTGGCGCTCACTCATTCCCTCTCCTGCAGAGCTTTGCACGCTAGGGGTGAGGGAGCGAAAACCACGGCACCGCCAGCCTAAATCGTTCCTGCCCAGCTCGGTGTGAGGCCCCAAGGTGCGTGCAACGCGCGGGCCAATTCCATGTCCAAGACGACTGGCGATTCCGGTTCAAATGAACGGATAAGCCGAGTCTGAACGCGACAAGATGAATCCTCCCGAGCGGAGCGCTGAGCTCCCCTGACCCCTTTGGGGGCGGGGGCGGGGGGGTGGGGGAATCAAACGTGGGAGAAACCAAAAAAACCGCCTTCAAATAAACTGCTTGACTATCACCACCAGCCCCAACCCCCCCAGCGCCGCCAACGCCGCCAAGCTGAG
>JAQBPF010000079.1 GCA_028287665.1 Deinococcus sp.
TCAATTCAACAGCCGACAATGTGGCTCAGGCTGGGACCGCGTCGCCCGGTTCGCTGCTGGCCCTGCATTTCCCCTCTGACCCGCAGGTTTCGCCGGATGGACGGCAGGTGGCCTTCGTGCTGACCCGTACCGAGGAAGAAGACCTGCGCCACGCAGACGCCGCACGCCCGAAGCCGCGCCTGCGCTCGCAGATCTGGCACTCGGACGGCGGGCAGGCGCGGCCCCTGACCCGTGGCGAGGGAACAGACGCCTCGCCCCGCTGGTCGCCGGACGGCACAACCCTGGCCTTTACGCGGGCGGCACCCGGAGCCACAGCGCCCCTGAGCAAACCACAACTGTATCTGCTGCCCCTGTCGGGCGGCGAGGGCCAGCGCATCACCGAATTTGAACAGGGCGTGCAGGACATCCAGTGGAGCCCGGACGGGCGATTCCTGACCTTCCTGAGTGCGGGAGACGATGAAGACCAGCGGGACGAATGGGGCGAGGCGCGGATCATCACCCGGCCCCGCTACCGCTTTAATGGCCGCGACTGGCTGCCCGAAACCCCGGCGCGACTGTGGCGTTACGAGCTGGCCACCGACACCCTGACCGAGTGGCACGCGCCCGCCGTAGAAATGACTGCCTATGCGTGGTGGCCCAATTCCAGCGGCGTGGTCTTTGTCTCCAGCACCGATGAAAGGGCGGCCAGCCAGTGGCAGCAGGAGCTGTTTAACCTGCCCCTGACAGGGAAAGTCAGCCTGTTCGGGCGCTGGAATTCCTCCATTTCGACGTTGGCCCCGCACGCCGGTGGACAACGTGTGGCGGTGGTGGGCCGACCCGAAGGCAAAGGCAGCCCCGAAGACGACCATCTGTTTGTGCTGCACGCGGGCGGCACATCGGCGCGGTTGGATGCGGGGTGGGATTGCCCGCTGGGGCAACTGGTGGGCGGGGACTGCCATGTCGGAACCTTCCCCGTCCGCCCTGTGTGGCACGGCGAATCGCTGATGGTGCTGAGCACGGTGAAGGGCAGTTGCGGCCTGTTCCGGGTGGAGCCCGATGGAACGGTGACGGCGCACGACCATCAACCCGGAGGCGTGATTTCGGCCTTTACAGGCGTCGAAGGCGGCCTCGCCCTGATCCGCGAGAGTGCCACACAGTTTCCGGAAGTGGAATTGAACGGGGTGGCCGTGACCGACCTGCACGCCCGCCTGCCTTTTGCCGTCCGTACGCCCGAACAGGTTACGTTTGCCACCGACGCCGGAGAGGGGGAAGGCTGGGTCCTCTTGCCCGGTGGAGACGCCCGCGTGCCCACGTTGCTCAGCATTCACGGGGGGCCGCACACGGCCTACGGTCACGCCTTCGTGCACGAATTTCAGCTGTTGACCGCACGCGGGTATGGCGTGGCCTACAGCAATCCACGCGGCAGCGTGGGCTACGGCCAGGCCTGGTCCAGCGGCAATTATGGACGCTGGGGCAGCGTGGATTACGACGATCTGATGGGCTTTTTCGATACGGCGCTGGCTGCTTTTCCGCGTTTGGACGGCCAGAATGCAGCGGTGATGGGTGGCAGCTACGGCGGTTATATGACCAACTGGATCACCGGCCACACGGGCCGCTTCCGGGCCGCCATCACGGACCGGAGTATCTGCAATCTGGTGTCGTTCAGCGGCACCTCCGACATCGGTATGCGCTTCTGGCACGATGAACTGGGCCTGAGTGCCCACCGCAGCGCCGAGGCCGAGCAGTTGTGGGCCATGAGCCCGCTGAAGTTTGCCGAAGCCGTGCGGACGCCCACGCTGATCGTGCACAGCGTGCTGGATCACCGCTGCCCCATAGAGCAGGCCGAGCAATGGTACGCCGCCCTGACGCAGATGGGCGTGCCCGTGCGAATGGTGCGCTTTCCCGGCGAGAACCATGAACTCAGCCGCTCGGGCCGTCCAGACCGCCGGATTCACCGACTGGAAGAATACCTGGGCTGGCTGGATCACTATTTGGGAACAGGCCGATAGGGAAAAGCGTCTGAGGGTCGAAGGGTCCATGTACAGATGACAGCGTGGGCCTGAAGCCTTTGCCGTGGACCCTTAGACCGAGCACCTGGAGACCGCTCCAATCCCAACACAGTGAGGAGGGCCGGAACTCAATCCCGGCCCTCCTCACTGATTCAAGTCCTGCTCAGAAGTATTTAGTCTTCGTCGCGGCGCTTGTTGTTGTCCCAACCACGGTCAGGCCGGGCGCGGGGACGGTCCGTGCTGGCGTCAGCGCCCTCGCGGGGGCGGAATTCGCTGGGCGCGGAAGGTGCGCGGTCTTCACGGGGACGGAAGTTGCTGCCCTGGTAGCCGCCGCCACCCTGACCGCCACGGTCGTCACGGGGACGGAAACCGCCGCCACCCTGACCGCCACGGTCATCGCGGGGACGGAAGCCGCCGCCCTGACCACCACGGTCGCCGCCGCCCTGATAGCCGCCCTGGCCACCACGGTCTTCACGGGGACGGAAACCGCCGCCCTGACCACCACGGTCGCCGCCACCCTGATAGCCGCCCTGGCCACCGGGACGGAATCCACCACGGTCGCCGCCGCCCTGGTAGCCGCCACGGTCTTCACGGGGACGGAAACCGCCGCCGCCCTGACCGCCACGGTCGCCGCCACCCTGATAGCCGCCACGGTCTTCACGGGGACGGTCTTCGCGGGGACGCTCCTCACGGGGCTTGTCTTCGCGGGGCTTGAAGCCGGTGGTCTGTGCCCCCTGCGCTTCACGCATTTCGCGCACTTCACGGCGCAGGCCACGCAGCTCTTTGCCCTGTGCTTCCAACAGTTCCTTCAACTCGCCCAGCAAGGCCAGCAGATCATCGGCGTCAATGTACTCGTCTTCGCCTTCTTCTTCGTCTTCGCCTTCACCCTCGGCGCTCAGGCCGCGTTCGGCTTCTTCTTCCTGTGCGTCCAGAACGGGGTCTTCGTCGGGCTCGCCTTCCAGTTGGGGCAAGATATCGCGCAGTTCTGCTGGGGTCTGCTCGTCCATAGGCTGCGCGGCCACGGCCTGCGCTTCTGTGTTGTGCTCTGCCGGATTCTGCCCGTCGGTGGGGGCGTCCATGCGCTGTTCATTGCTGTCGGTCATGCGAATACTCCTTTTTCCTGCGCTCTTTGCTGCGCTGTTCGTGCGCGGAAAAGCGTGGATCGTACCCCGCAGTCTAACACCACTCGGGCCACCCTGACCGTTGTGTATCAGAGGATGCAGAAATCAGCGTCTAAACAGGGCGCGCAGCAGCGGACGCAACACCACAAACAGCAGCATTCCGGCCACGATGCCGCACAGCAGTGCCAGAAACGGATTCAGACTCAGGCCCATCCACAGGGCCACGAACGCAAATACCCCGCCAAATGAGCCGATCAGTGTGGCCAGTCGCCGGGCGTTGTCATCTGGTTTCCACGATTCTAGGTCCATACCCTTAGCCTGCCACGTTTACTGAGGGCAGAACGGCCCAGTCAGGTGACAGGCCAGAAAGGAACTGTGTCTCCCCTGGTCTGTCTCCGCCTGGTCTCCCCTTTCGAATCAGGTCCATAGGCAACCCCCATATGCAACTTACGTCAGAGTCCGGTTTCCTGGCCGTCTTATACTCGTCTTCATGAAACGCGCCGTGCTGACCACTCTTGCCCTGTTTGCCGCTGCCACGGCGTCGGCCCAGACCGCGCCCCGGACCGTCAACATCGGCCTTGGCTACATTCCCAACGTGCAGTTCACGCCCTTTTATGTGGCCGATACGCTGGGGTACTTCAAGGCAGAGGGGCTGAGCGTCAAATACCAGCACGGCTTCGTGTCTGAACTGATGCCGCTGCTGCTTCAGGGCAAGTTGGATTTTATTGTGGGCGATCCTGAGGACGCCGTGTTTGCCCGCAATCAGGGCGCTCCGGTGAAGTACATCATGGCGATGTACCAGAAGATTCCGGTGACGGTCTTCGGCACCAAGCCGCTGAACAGCGTGGCTGACCTGAAGGGCAAGACGCTGGGCATTCCTGGCCCTTTTGGCAGCACCTACAACGCCGTGCAGGCCCTACTGGACAGCGCGGGCTTGAAAGAAGGCAGCGACGTGAAACTGGCCAGCATCGGCTTTACGCAGCTGGATGCGGTACGGGCCGGACGGGTGGACGCCGCCGCCGGATACGTGAACAACGAGGTCGTGCAGTTGCGGGCTGCCGGAACCCGCGTGTACACCCTGGACGTGACTGCCGCCTACCCGATGGTGGGCGTGGGCCTGATTACCGTGGACAAGAACCTGAAGACCGATCTGGCCCGCAAGGTGGTCCGGGCCAGCCAGCGCGGCCTGAAATTTACGGTCACCGACCCCGCCCGCGCCTTCAAGGTGGCTCAACCCACTTTCGGGGCAGGCGGCGGCACCCTGGATATTTTGAGGGCCAGCACGCCATTGATGACGGGCGCATTTACCCGCGCCAACGGTATCGGAGCCAGTGATCCCACTGCCTGGAACAAGGCCGTGGCTGCCCTGATCAAGCAGGGCAACCTGCCCGCCGGGGCCAAGGCCACCGAGTTTTACACCAATACGCTGGTCAGCAAAACGATTCGCTGAGGCGGGTGCGGGTGGAGGAACAGAACAATCAGAAAGACCAACAGCGGGGGTGGCTTGGGCGTGATGCCGGGCCGCTCCCGCTGTGTGTGACCTTCTGGGCCAGCTGAAATGAGCCGAATAGGGTCAAAACAGCATTCATGCCTAGGCGTGATGGCTTACCTTGCCGGGTGGTCTTGGCCGAGGCACCCCGCACCTGCTACGGTGGGGCTACACCGAAAGGAGGTGCTGCAAACATGACCCACAACATCTTTGATTTCCTGACCACTGCCCAAGGAACCCTCGCCCCTGCCCATTGGAGTGATTTTGCAGCACCAAGTTTCGCGCATACAGCACCGCAGACCCCAACCCCTTAATACCCCGCAGGTCCACCCATGAGTCAGCGCGGCGGCCAGGACTGGCTGGACACCGAGCTGAACGACCTGGATACGGGGCCGGAACGCAAAGAGAAACACAAGGTCAAAAAACCGCTGGGCCGCCGCAAGCTGGCCACCCTCAAAAAAGACTCGGACGGCGAGGC
>JAQBPF010000081.1 GCA_028287665.1 Deinococcus sp.
TGCGCGAGCTGGCGGCGGGAGAAATCGAGAGCATCACGGCGCGGCTGGCGGGCATAGAAACCGACCTGGAAGTGCTGCTGCTGCCCACCGACCCCGACGACAACAAGCATGTGATTCTGGAACTGCGGGCCGGGGCAGGTGGGGCCGAAGCAGGCCTGTTTGCCACCGATCTGCTGAGAATGTATACCCGCTACGCCGAGGGCGCCAGCCTGAAGCTGAACGTGCTGGACGCCTCTGAAAGCGATCTGGGCGGCGCGAGCAAGGTGGTGGCCGAGATCACGGGCGACTTCGCCTACCGCGCCTTCAAGTGGGAGCGGGGCGTTCACCGTGTGCAGCGCGTTCCCGCCACCGAATCGGCGGGCCGGATTCACACCAGCACCGTGACCGTGGCCGTGTTGCCCGAAGTGCAGCAGGACGAAGTGCATCTGGACCTGTCGGAAGTGCGAATTGACGTGTACCGCTCTCAGGGCGCAGGTGGGCAGGGCGTGAACACCACCGACAGCGCGGTGCGGGCCGTGTACCGCGCAGGCACCCCCGACGAGATCATGGTGGTCTGTCAGGATGGCCGCAGCCAGATCAAGAACCGCGAGAAGGCACTGATCGTGTTGGCCTCCCGCCTGGCCGAGCGCGAACGGGCCGCCCGCGAACAACGCGAACGCTCGGAGAGGGCCTCTCAGGTGGGCAGCGGGGACCGGTCCGAGAAGATCCGAACCTACAACTATGCCCAGAACCGCGTGACCGACCACCGCCTGGAGGGCGACACCAAAAACTTTGCCCTGGACAGCGTGATCGAGGGCCAGTTGGCTCCGGTGGTGGCCGCCCTGGCACGGGCCGAGCGCGAGCGGCAACTGGTCGAAATGGGCCAGCAACAGCAGGACGGGCAGTATGGCGCGGCGTGATCTGCTGGTGGCAGCGGGAATCCTGCGAGACCGGTTTGGGCGAGTTTTGCTGGTCGGCAACGACTGGCAGGGGCACGGGCGCGTGCGTCACACCCTCCCCGGCGGCGTCGTGGAACCCGGCGAAACCCTGCCCGAGGCCCTCTACCGCGAGATCATAGAAGAAACGGGCCTGAAGCTGACCGGCATCAAGCACATGGCCTACACGGTGCACATCGAGGATGAGCGCCGGGGCGAACGCGCCATCGCGGTGGCGTTCGAGGCCACCTGGGAAGGCCTGCTGAATCCCGCCGACCCAGACGGCTTCATCGTGGAGGCCAAGTTCTGCTCGTTGGAAGAGGCGCTGGACAAACTGGATTCGCCGCCCATGCGCGAGCCGCTCAGCGACTACCTGAAAACGGGCGAACCGGGACGCTTTTACGCCTTCAAGGGCTGGGATGGACGCGGCGGGCTGAGGATTCCGGCACTGAAGGCGAAAGTCTGAGACAGCAGCAGCACAGGGGCAGACTCCACGTGCAGAGCGTTTACCAAACAGAAACCATCTTTCTGGCCCAGCGGAGCGAGTGAGTGCCTTGGGCAGGACGGACTTGAGAAGCTGCGGAGCGGAGAATGGAGCGACCAGAAAAAAGACTTCTGATCGCTCCATCCAGAGAACTGCCTCATTCCTCGTACGGCCTAAAGAACAGTTCAACAGAGACAGGAAAACGCCGCTTCTCATGTGGAGCGGCGTTTTCCTGTGTCCAGCCAGGCAGACTAGAGCTGACGTACCAGAATGGGTGTGGTGGTCGGCTGTTCGCTTCCGCCCGTAGGTTCCACGCTCACGGCGATGGTGGCCCCCGCTTGCAGCCCGGTCATCAGGATGCCCTGTCCATCAAACACACCCAGCGAGGCAGGCTTGCCCCCCACGATCTGCCACAGCTGATAGACACGGCCCGTATCGGCGGCACTTGCAAGGTGCAGGTAAGCGCGGCCATCCGGCAGGCGCACCAACTGGCCCAGGTCGCGGCCCTCTACTTCCACCGTTTCGGTCACGGCGCCGGGCGTGCGGGCGTATTGGCTGACCGGATCGGCAGGACGCAGCAACAGCACGGCGGTGACGGCGGCGGCAAGCCCCAGCGTGGCCATCAGCGGCCACAGCGGGCGGCGGGCAGGCGGGGAAAAGGGCACAGACACAGGCCCAGTCGGAGCACCCTGAGATGGAGCGGCCAGGGGGGTGAAAGTGGGGCCAACAGCAGCGCGTTCGGCGTGCAGACGGGCCATCAGGCGGTCTTCGGCTCCGGCGGGTACTGGCGTTTCGGGCAGCGATTCGCTGAGCGCCACCAGAGCCGCGAGGTCGGCATCCAACTGCGCCTGGAGGGCCGGATCGGCTTCTATGGCCGCCCGAACGCGCACCTCTTCTTCAGGTGGCAAAATACCCAGGGCATAGGCGGTCAGTTGATCCTGATCAATGGTCACGCGTGTTCACCTCCTTAAAGGCGCAGGGAAAGCAGAAGTGGAGAGGAAGAAAGAACGGAGCAGCGGTCAATGGCCTGACTCCGGGCGGGTGGACTTGGCAGGAACGGCCAGCGCGGAGCGCATTCGGTCGAGGGCGAGCCGTAACCTTGATTTTACAGTGCCGATGGGGAGTCCGGTCAGGACAGCCAGTTCACTATGCGAATGCCCCTGATAGTAGGCCAGTTCCACAAGGTGGCGTTGATTGGCGTCCAGAACATCGACGGCGCGGGAGGCCAGAATTCGGTCGGTGGGGTCGCTGGCCGCCACGGGCGCGTCCCAGTCTTCAATTTCCAGCGGGGTATCCGGGCGGTCTCTCAGTTCCTGCAAAAAGCGGTGGTGGGCAATGCTGACCAACCAGGTCTTGACACTGGCACGGGCCGAATCGAAGCGGGCAGAGTGTTTCCAGGCGTTCATGAAGGCGTCTTGCACACAGCTTTCTACGTCGTCGGGCTGCCGGAGCATCCGTGTGCCCAGCGCGTACAGGAGGCGCGAATGCCGGGAATGCAGCTCTCTGAGGGCGTCCTCGTCACCCTGTGCCATGCGGGCGATCAGGGCCTCGTCGGGCGGATCAGGGATAGGACTGATAGAGGTCATAGGTTCAGGTGCAGCCTAACAGCCCCGCGGTCAAAACCTATGTAGCAAGCTCTACGCTGGCCTTAACGTGCGCTCAGGCTTGGGGGGCACGGGGAGCCGCAGCAACGGCGGAGGCCGCCACGGCAGGCTGAACATCCGTCACCACAGGCGCGGGGACCGGTTCACGCAGGCCGCCGTCCAGCTCGGCCTTCAGGCCAGCCGTTCCCTTGCGGAATTCACGGAGCCCGTGGCCCAGGCTCTTGCCCAGTTCCGGCAACTTGCGAGGACCAAAAACCACGAGGGCGACAATCAGAATCAACAGAATTTCAGCGGGTCCGATGTTGGGCATGGGGAGTTACCTCGGGGGAACATTCAGAAAGGAGGAAGGAACCAGAGGAGGCCGCCGAGTTCACACGGCCTCCGGGCAAGCGTGATCTGTGCCTGACTCAGGCCTTGATCAGGGGTCCAACGATGGCCAGCGTTTCTTCCATCGTCAGGGGGGTCCACAGCGCTGTGGGTGTGGGCGAATAGGCGGCGTCGAAGTCCCCAGCAGCGGGGCTGGTGGGCTTGGCATCGCTCTGGGGAGCAATGGCGGTCTGGCGCGTGGGGGCGGCGTTCTGGGCCAGATACACGCGCAGTTCCTGAATGCCCGACACGTGGTTGGCTTCTACGGCCAGGATGCTGGCGGCGGCGGTCAGTACGGCACCGTTCTGGATGCTGGCCGCCTGTCCGAGGTACGCCCGCACGCCGACGGGTTCGATGCTGGCGGCCAACTGCAAGAACACCTGATCGTTTACACCGCTGCCGTCACCGATCAGGGGACTGAAATCGAAGGTGGGCTTGGCAACCGGGGTGCCGCCGAGAGAACGAATGGTCGCGGCGAGGCCGTCCACATGGGCCCGCTCGTGGCTGGCCAACTGCTTGGCGTATTCCTTCACGCGCAGGTTGGTCAGCTTGCCTGCCAGTGCGCCCGTATCGAAAGCCGTGTAGAACTCGGTTTCCAAGTATTCCAGGGTCAGCGCGTAATTCAGGATGGCCAGGTCCTGCGCCACGCTTTTGGTGGCGGGGCTGGTGGCCGCGAGGGCCGAAAGGTTCAGGCCACCCAGAGCCACGGCACCAGCAGCGGTCAGGCCAGCGGTTTTCAGAAAGGAGCGGCGGGCGTTGGGAGTTTCGGTGGTCATGTGGGACTCTCCTTGATGGGGATTGGACGCGGGTTAAAACGGCTCTGTTCGCTGAAACGCTTGCGGCGCTTACTTGATGACCGGGCCGACGATAGCCAGAACCTGCGCCATCGTCAGGGGCGTCCAGAACGCCGTGGGCGTGGGCGAATAATCCGCGTTGAAGTCGGCCACATTGGTGCTGGTGGGGTTGGCGTCGGTCTGGGGCGCGATGCTGGTCTGGCGGGTGGGGTTCTTGTTGTAGCCCAGCGAAACGCGCAGTTCCTGCACACCCGACACGTGGTTGGCTTCTACCGCATGAATCGCAGCGGCCGCCGTGATCAGTTCGGGGTTGCTGAGGCGGGACACCTGGCCCAGGTACGCCCGCACGCCGACGGGTTCGATGGTGGCGGCCAACTGCAAGAAGGTCATGTCGTTCTGGCCGCTGCCGTTGCCGATCAGGGGGCTGAAGTCGAAGGTGGGCTTGGAGACCGGGGTGCCGCCCAGCTTGCGAATCGTGGCGGCCAGGGCTTCCACGTGCGCCTGCTCATGGCTGGCGAGTTCCTTGGCGTATTCCTTGGTGCGGGGGTTGCTCAGCTTGGCGGCCAGGGGGCCACTGCTGAAGGCCGCGTAGAACTCGGCTTCCAGGTATTCCAGGGTCAGCGCGTAGTTCAGAATCTCCAGGTCCTGCGCCGCGCCCGCGCCCATCGTGTTGCCCATGCTGCTGCTCATGCCCATGCTGGGGGCGCACGAAACGAGTGCCAATCCTGCGCCGAACAGACCCGCGTAGCCGAGGAACGAACGGCGGGAGTTGGTGGCGGGGGCAGCGGTGTTGACAGTGGGGGCGGGCGTGGTGTGCATGTCTTCCATAGGGGTGACCTCCAGCAAAGAATCCTGCCTGCGTATGTCCGGAGCGGTTCCGGCGATCAGAGGGGCGGCGCTGAGCCGCGTGGCCTGCAACTGCGGGGTCCAGATTTAACGCTCACCCAGTTGTATGCAGTTCAGGCGGAATTGGATCACTTGGCCCGGAACGGCTCCTGTTGCGCCCAACTGGGGGTAAAGGCACGGACCGCGCCTGTACACAGCGCCGCTGACCAGGCCCGGCGCACGGGGTACACTGCCCGCCGTGTCAGACGCCTCCTCTCCCCTGCAATTCACAGCCGCCCCCGGACGGCTAGACACTGTGCTGTCGGTCCTCGCGGGAGCCAGCCGCTCTCAGGTGGCCGGGTGGATCGGGGGCGGGCACGTGCAAGTCAACGGTCAGCCCGCCACCAAAGCCAGCCTCAAACTGCGCGGCGGCGAGAGCCTGAGCGTGGATGTGCCGCCGCCACCGCCCTCGCAGGTGGAAGCCGAACACGTGCCGCTGGACGTGCTGTACGAAGACGAATTCATGATTGCCGTGAACAAGCCCCCCGGCATGGTCACGCACCCGGCCCCCGGCGTGTACACGGGCACACTGGTCAATGCCTTGCTGGGCCGCTTTGCCCTGCCGCAGCAGGAAGGTTTTGATGAGGAGGGCGGTTACCGCCCTGGCATCGTGCACCGGCTGGACCGCGAGACCAGCGGCGTGATCGTGGTGGCCAAAACCGTGCAGGCCCACGCAAGATTGGCCGCCAGTTTCAAAGACCGCGAGACGAGAAAACTGTATCTGGCCATTGCCGCCGGATCGTGGAAGGCAGACCATCCGGTAAAACTGGACGCGCACATTGGCCGCCACCCCATCCAGCGCCAGCGCATGACCATCGGCGGTGCCAATCCCCGTGAGGCCCAGACAGTCTTTGCGCCCCTGAGTGCCCACCCAGACGGACACGGGCGCACGCTGGCACTGGTCAGGGCCGCGCCGCGTACAGGGCGCACACACCAGATCCGGGTGCATCTGGCGCATCTGGGCAGCCCGATTCTGGGCGATACCGTCTATGGCCGCCCCAGCGAACTGATTGGCCGCCACGCCCTGCACGCCCAGTTTCTGACCCTGCCGCACCCGGCCACCGGGCAGCCCCTGCATCTGCACGCCCCCGCCCCCGACGACATCATCAGCGCGTGGATCGCAGTGGGTGGCAACTTGCCGATTGGTCTGGAACGAGACTGAGTCATAGCATTGACCACAAAGGTAGTTGCGTCATAAATGACATTGGCCCCAGACGCCTGACTTCTATCGTTATTCTAGGCGGTCCTGCTTATTGCCTTTACTCTGAACTCTGGTAGAGTTGAAAACTGCTGTCAACTCTTTGGACAAGCAAGTGTGCTGAATCTGTCTTGTGTTGGAACACTCTAAACACTCGTTTTGATCTGTTGGAGGAGCGCCCATGAAGCAACCCGCCCCGAAGCAAGACGCACAGAGTAAAGACACGCAGAGCCGGGACGCACAGGGTCAATCTGCACTGGTCAGTCCCCCACCTGCCGATATTCACAGCCTTGCCGCCTGGGCCGATGCAGACCTGGAGGCGCACTGGCAGACCATCCTGACCAAGTCCAGCGCCACCTTGGACACGGCTTACGCCAAAGCCGGAGATAGGGCTTACGGCACCTATCAGCAACTGCTGTTCCGCACCACCAAGCGGGCGCTGCGTGAGGCGGGCTTCAGTGCCTACCCGCCGCTGCCCGGAGACTTTTCACGGTCACGAGAGTGGGGCAACGCCGACGAAACCCACCAGGAGCGCTGGATGTGGAGCGTGCTGGCGGGGCCGGACGGCACATTGCTGGGAACGCTGGTGCATGTCGTGCCACACGACCACACCCAGTTCCGGATTCCTGAGCGTCCCAGCGTCTTCGGCCTGACCCAGACGGAACCCTCCGCCATTGAGGCGGCCCTGAGTGAGTTGTCGGCCCACTTCGCGGCGGCCCAGCCCTTCGACGAGTGGTATGCCGGGTATCTGGCTGAGCAAGAAAAACTGCCGACCATGAAGAATAATTAAACTTGTTGTGGAATCGTTTTCACATTTTTCTTAGAAAGACTGGAGGGGCCGGGTCACAGTGATTCGGCCTATCGCTGCACGTCAGGGAGCCACATGACAGGTCAACAGTTCATCCAGATTCGGGGCGCACGCGAGAACAACCTCAAGAATATTTCGCTGGATATTCCGAAGCACCGGATCACAGTGTTTACAGGCGTGTCGGGGTCAGGCAAATCGTCGCTGGTGTTCGACACGGTGGCCGCCGAAGCCCAGCGCCAACTGAACGAAACGTTTACGGCCTTCGTGCAGGGATTTATGCCGCATTACGGCCAGCCCGACGTGGATTCCATCGAGTTTCTGAACGCGCCGATCATCATCAACCAGAAACGCATCGGCGGCGGCTCGCGCTCCACGATGGGCACCTATACCGACATCGCGGCCTTGCTCCGCCTGCTGTTTTCGCGTGTGGGGCAGCCTTACGCGGGGCCAGCCTTCGCCTTTTCCTTCAATACGCCGCAGGGCATGTGCCTGGAGTGCGAGGGCATCGGCAAAACCGTGCAGCTCGATCTGGACGCCTTCCTGGACCGCCGTCTATCGCTGAACGGCGGCGCGATCCTGCATCCCGATTTCAAGGTAGGCAAGTTGCTGTGGAAAAGCTACGCCCTCTCTAACCAGTTTGACCTCGATAAACCTGTGCAGGACTACAGCGAGGCAGAGCTGCACACCCTGCTGCACGGCGACGGCGCGGGGGTCGACCTCGGCATGGGCTACCTCCGGTACGAGGGGCTGGTAGACCGCTTCAACCGCTCGTACATCAAGAAAGATTCCGGCGCGATGTCAGAGCGCAACAAGGCGGTGTTCGAGCAGTTCGTGAACACCCAGACCTGCCCGGTGTGTGGGGGCGCACGGCTCAATCAGGCGGCGCTGGCCTGCCGAATTGATGGGCGCAACATTGCCGAGTGGTCGAACCTGGAAGCCACCGAATTGATGGGGGTGTTGCAGACCCTCAGCGATCCGGTGGCCGTCAAAGTGGCTGCCAAACTGCGCGAACGCATCCAACATCTGATCGAGATTGGGCTGGGGTATCTGAGCCTCAGCCGCGAAACGGCCACGCTGTCGGGCGGCGAATCGCAGCGGATCAAGATGATTCGGCACCTCGGCAACAGCCTGACCGACATGCTGTACATCCTGGACGAACCCAGCGTGGGCCTGCACGCCCGCGATGTGGCCCGCCTGAACGGCCTGCTACGCCAACTGCGCGACAAGGGCAACACGGTGCTGGTGGTGGAACACGACCCAGACGTGATCGCGGTGGCCGATCATATCGTTGACATTGGCCCCAGAGCGGGCACGCACGGCGGCGAGGTGGTGTTCGAGGGTTCGGTGGCCGACCTGCAAGACGCCGACACTCTCACCGGGCGGTTTCTGAGCCAACACTTGCCGATCAAGACCAACGTGCGGAGCGCCACTGGACACCTGAAGATTCAGGGAGCGACCCTCAACAACCTGAAAAACGTGTCGGTGAACGTGCCGACGGGCATTCTGACGGTAGTGACAGGCGTGGCAGGCTCCGGCAAAAGCACCTTGATCAACGATGTGTTTCTGGCGCAGCATCCCGGCGCGGTGGTGATCGATCAGGGGCGCGTGGGGGCCAACAGCCGTTCGGCTCCGGCCACCTACACGGGCATCATGGAGGATATTCGTCAGGCCTTTGCCAAAGCCAACGGGGTCAGCGCGTCGCTGTTCTCCTTCAATTCGGAGGGCAGTTGCCCCGAATGCAGCGGCCTGGGCGTCATCTATACCGATCTGGCTTTTATGGAAGGCATGACCACCCGCTGCGAAGCCTGCGACGGCAAACGCTTTAAGCCCGAGGTGCTGGACTACCATCTGCGCGGCAAAACCATCAGCGACGTGCTGGAAATGACTGCCGAAGACGCGCTGGCCTTCTTCACCGAAAAGAAAGTTCGGGCTGTGGTGCAGGCCATGAACGATGTGGGATTGGGTTACCTGAAGCTGGGGCAACCGCTGAGTACGGTGTCGGGCGGCGAGGGCCAACGCCTGAAGCTTGCCACCGAACTGCACAAACAGGGCAGCGTGTACGTGATGGACGAACCCACCACCGGGCTGCATCTGTCCGACATCGGCCTGCTGATGAGCATGATTGACCGCCTCGTGGACGCCGGAAACACCGTCATTCTTATTGAACACCATCTGGACGTGATTCGCCAGGCCGACTGGATCATCGATCTGGGGCCGGAAGGCGGCAGCGCAGGCGGTCAAATTTTGTTCGAGGGGCCGCCCGCGTTGCTGTCCCAGTCGGAGCGGAGTATTACGGGGCAGTTTATTTGAGGTAGAACCTAAACCAAATCTTGGTTAGAAAAGGGGGCTGCCTTCAGGGTGGCCCCCTTGTCCTTGAGCGGTGCAAGACAGCCTGCTGTATTCCAAGGACCCCCAGCATTCTTCTGTTGCAATTCCTAACTCAAAGGGGGCAGAGACCTTAAAGCTACAGCGGGGTTTTATACCGACACGCGCCCCACCCTCAGCCCAAAGCGCAGCAGCCCAAATCCTCCAGCACCCCCCTTGACCTTTCCCTCACATCCGTGTATAGTTTCAATTCGTGCGCCGCTTAGGAAGTGCCTAGCGGCTGGAAGGTGCCCCCACATTCAGGACATGCTGCCGATCAAAGGCATTTGCGAGTCACTGGGGCTGTGCTTTCCCGAAAGGACTACAAATGAACTTTGATCAATTGATCGCGCCCGAACTTGCGGCGCGCCTCGCTGAACGTGGCATTACCGAAGCTAGCCCTATTCAGGCAGAAACCCTGCCCCATACCCTTGCTGGCAAAGACCTGATTGGCCGCGCCCGCACCGGTACCGGCAAAACGCTGGCCTACGCGCTGCCTATCATCATGAAGCTGGAC
>JAQBPF010000488.1 GCA_028287665.1 Deinococcus sp.
GCAAAGCGGGCCATACCCAGCTGGCCGGGGGCCTGAAGGCTGCCGCTGAAGGCCAGCGCCTGTGTGGCCAGCGCCAGTCCTTGCCCAGAGCTCCCAAAACAGGATTCAGCAATGGAGGCGTAGGCCAGACTCCAGGCCAGCTTGCGGGGGTTCTCTGTCTGCTGGGCGTAGGTCAGTGCGGCGTGCGCGTGCTTGAGAGACAGCAGGCCTCCGTGCGGCGGTGCCCAGTTACGGTACAGCACGCTGAGGCGGTATTCGCATTCGATCAGGTGATCTGAGGGCGGCAGGCGCGAGAGGGCGGCCCGGCACTCCAGCAGCAGTTCTTCGGCCCGCTCGTACTGCGCCAGATCAAGGCAGGCGTCGGCAACAGCGACCTGGGTGCGGCTGACCTGAAGCATCTGACCGGACGCTGCGTGCAGCTGCAAACTGGCCTCCAGGTCCTGCATGCGTTCGCGGTGGCGGCCCAATTCGCCCAGGGCCAGGGCCCGGTTCGACAGGAAGAGGGCTTCTAGCCTCGTCAGTCCCGCCGCCTGCGCCTGCACAACGGCCCGGCTGTGATGTTCCACCGCGCCCACAAAATCGTTGACGGCGTAACAACTGGTTCCCAGCACATTGATCAACTCACAAGACGGAGCAGAGTCGAGGTCCGGGCGGGTCAGCAGCCGTGACGCCAAGGCCGAGGCGGCGCTGGGCTGCCCATGAACCGAGAGGGCAAAGGCAACCGCGCTGGCCACCTCGGGTTCAGGATCGGCATGAAGTTCTGACAGCCTGCTCCACAGCTTCAACACGCCTGCGGTGTCCCGCGCCGAGGCCCGCAGGCGAATCAAGCGGCTGAGTCGGGCTGTGTCCGTGCGCCCCGTTTCAGGCAGGGTGTTCAGCAGCAGCTCGGCTTCCTGGAGCCGGCCCTGTCCGGCCAGCAGTTCGGCCAGCAAAAAAGAAGGGGCGGGGTCAGCGGGAGCGGCCGCAACGGCAAGTTCTGCCAGTCGCAGGGCCTCGGGCGCATCGAAGTCCCGCAGATGCTGGGCTGCCTCCTGCGCCAGGGCGGCCCGGTGCTCACCCTGGGCATAGGGCACGGCCCGGGCCAGAAAACGTGCGCCCTGAGGCCCGGCCCCGGCCTCCTGTGCAGCCTGCTCGAACCAGCGCAGGGCCTCGGCAGGGTCCAGATCAGCGCTCTCGACAAAGGCCGCGGCCTTCCGCGGCTCAGCGTGCAGTGCTTCCAGCGCACGCCGGGCCAGCCGCCGACGCTCAGGAGCAGACAGGCGGCGCAGGGCCACCTCGCGGTACAGTGGGTGAGAGAAGGCATGTCCAGCCAGGATCCGCAGGCCTTCCAGGGCTGCTCTGGCCTCGGCAAGCTCTCCTGCAGACAGGGCCGCGACCCTGGCCCACAGCGCTCCATCTGCACCGGAATCCCTGATGCCTGGGCTGATGTCTGGGCCAAGCAGGGCGCGGGCCTCCAGCGCCCGTTGCTGTATGGGGAGCCGGGCCGCGGTCATCAGCACCTGTTCAATCATCGCCTCCACCGTCAGGGGCATCAGGTCGGGCAGCGGAGGACGCCAGTGCCAGCGCTGGGCATTGTTCCAGAGGTGACCCTGGCGGGCCAGCAGCCGGAAATATTCGAGGGTAAAGAGCGGATTTCCAGCGGCCCGCTGAGAAATCCAGGCCAGTGCTGGCTCAGGTAGCGCGGTGCCTGCTTCCGTTTCCAGCAACGCTCCCGAAGCGTCCGCATCGAGCGGCAAGAGCTGAAGCCCTTCGGTCCCCTCTGGCGGTGGTGTCCGGCTGGTGGCCAGCCAGCCCACGCCACGCATCCGGGCCACCAGCCGGGCCAGGGCCACCGCCTGTTTCTGCTCGTGTGGGCCAGCCTCGTGCAGGTCTTCGAGGTGCAGCACGAAGGGGGCCAGCCCCGCCAGTACTGCCGCAACGGCATTCAGGGTTCTGAGGTCGTCGACCAGTTCACCGTGGTGCAGCTGCTCCAGAACCTGTTCAGCCCAGACGGGCAGGCGGCTGGGGCGCGGCAGGCTCCGGGCCAGCGCCGTCAGCGGCAACCGGGCAGGCAGGCTCTGACTGCGGCAGGGAGTTTCCCGCAACAGGGCCTGCACGCAAAAGGTCTTGCCGATTCCCGGCTCGCCCCACAGGCACACGGCCAGTCCTGCCCGCCGCGCCGTGAGGGCACGCAGGCGGCGGGCCAACTCTGCTGGAGTCTGGCTCATGGGCTGCCGTCATCGTAGACCTCTGGGCTGACCAATCCCAAGAGGGGAGAGGCGCAACTGCTGGTCGGGCGAGTGAATTGGCTCCTTGTCTCCGGGTCAGCTGCACTCGGTTCATCAAATTCCATCGCGAGGGCGTTGAGCATGGGCAATGAATCAATACGTGGCCCTGGTGCCCCCTCTTTCTTGAGGAGCCGCCCTCAAGCGGCAGGGCAGGGGAGAGCGGCGAATTTCTTTTCCTCCCAGTTTAGGCTCTCGCCAAAGCTTGTCATTTCCTGATCCAACGCAACTTTCAGAAGAAAAACGAACACGCGCTGTCGGGCTGATTTACATTTCACTCTTGCAACTTTAAGGAGTCGATTCAGTCTGGGCGTGTTCTCAGGCGTTGGAGTGCCGTGAGGCTACCCTTATCCAGGAGTCAGCCCAGGCGGTTAAAGCGCACCGAAAAGGCCTTGAGGAGATGAAGGACAGGGAAAGAAGACCAAAAAGCCCAGCTTTGGTTTTCTGTCTCAGTTCGATTCTTTTGGCCTGCCACCAGAGAGTTCTGGCCCGGGCGAAAGCAGATGAATGGAGGACTTGCCAGCGCAGTGTGGCCGTTTTTAGGATTCAAACCCATCGCCTTCAGACTCCAACGGGTGCAATAAATTTATCGTCGGTCATCTGTTTGGATGGCCTGATCCGTACTGGTCTAACTGTCACACTTTTCTTTCTGAACCTGCGTGCAGTGTTAACTTTTTCGCTCATTTGGCCGTCGTACACCCATT
>JAQBPF010000097.1 GCA_028287665.1 Deinococcus sp.
AGGCGGTGGGGGGGCAGGCCTCCCCGCCCGTGTCGTGGCAGGACGGCTACGAGGCCACGCGCGTTGTGCTGGCCGCCTACGCTTCTGCCCGGCAGGGTCAACCGGTCCAGCTCCACCCGCCGCAGCGCCTGGAGTGAGTGGGCCAAGGCGGTCAGGGGAGTGCACCAGGAATGGCGATCACCTGCCCAACAGGCCCCGACTGGCCGCTGAAAGCACACCCTGTACCGGGTTCCTTACGGATGAGCCAGAAACGTGAGCCTGAGCGCTACTCTTGGGCATGCCTTCCGACCCTTCCAGATACGGCCGCCACGCTCCCCGGGTGCAGGAATGGGACGCCGTCGACGTGCCCACCGAAACCGAGACGACCCTTCAGGAGTGGGACGAGGTGGATGAACATGCCGACCTGGCCCTGCCGGGGCTGCCCAAGCCTCCCGCTGCTCCCGCCCCACCATCGGGCCTTCTGGCACGGCTCAAAACCCGCCTCACCCGAAAGGATTAAGCCCCTCTCCGGAGGGTCCGGCTTTGACCAGGAGGTGGCGGTGTTGATCCGCAGGGCCGATGGTCCGGGACCCATTCCCAGTCCGGAGGAGCCGTTTCAGACGTTGTTGCTCTGACCCTGTCATTCGGACATATGCTCCAAGGACGCGGGTGTAGGCGTCATTTGGGTCCTTCCAACGCCTCCAGACACAAGGGGTTTTGCTGCCCACCACGCCCCCTCAGCCAGCAGGTCCGTTCAGGGCAACGTCGCCCTGAGGTCAGCGGCGCTGCTGGGCGTCGGCGATGAAGTCGTGCGGATAGGGCGCTGGCTGGGCACTCGCGGTATTCAGACGTTCCAAGTGCTCTGGGCTCAGCGCCCAACCGCTTGCCCCCAGGTTGTCCTCCAGTTGCGCCATCGTCCTGACCCCCAAGATCGGCGCGGTCACTCCGGGTTGGCACAGCAGCCAGTTCAGCGCCACCTGCGACGGCGTCTTGCCGCTGTCCCCGGCCACCTCGAACAGGGCGTCCAGCACGCCCCAGGTGTGCCCGTTGTTGTAGTTGCTCCACGATTCCCCCCAGCCTTCCTGCTCGGCCTTCTCGATTCGGGAACCCGGTAAGGGCTGTTCCATCCCGCGGTGAAACTTCCCGCTCAGCCAACCGCCGCGCAGCGGACTCCAGGGAATCACGCCCAGTCCCTCGTTCTGGCACACCGGTAGCAGGTCCCATTCGGTGCTGCGGCACAGCAGGTTGTACTGCGGCTGCAGGCAACTGAACACCTCCCAACCGTGTTGGCGGCTGAGGTCGATGGCCTTTTGAAGTTGCCAGCCAGTGAAATTGCTGACGCCCACGTAGCGCACCACGCCGCGCTCGACCAGCGTATTCAGGGTGGACAGCGTTTCTTCCAGAGGCGTCCGGGCGTCCCAGCAGTGCACCTGATACAGGTCCAGGTAGTCCGTCTGAAGGCGCTGAAGGCTGGCTTCTACCCCGGCCAGGATGTGCTTGCGCGAGAGGCCCACCTCATTGGCCCCGTCACCCATGGGAAAGCGCACCTTGGTGGCGATCACCAGATCGTCGCGCCGCTGCCTGCTCAGCCAACGGCCCAGGGTGGCCTCCGATGCCCCGGTGCTGTACACGTCCGCCGTGTCGATGAAGGTGCCGCCCGCCTCCACGAACCGGTCCAGCAGGGCGTGGCTGGCCGGTTCGTCGGCCTCGCGGGCAAAGGTCATGGTGCCCAGACACAGCTCGCTGACCTTTAGGCCGGTCTTTCCCAGAAAACGCTGTTGCATCTCTTGATGGTCGGGGATGACCCGCTTCGGCGGGCCTCCGGTCAGGTGATGGCCTCTTTAGACAGCCTGGAGACATTCCCTGCGGCAGTGGGAGGCCGTCGGGCGAACCCGGTTCTGGGCCGCCCGTCACGGGCAGCTGTGCCCTCCCCAGGACGAAGGCCGTCCGCTGGGCGTTCGCCCAGATTGATCTGGGAACGTCTCGCTCCAGGCCTCCGCCACGATTGACGCCCCTGTTGCTGGGGGACCCGACCATAGGCGGTGTTCTTCTGCAACAGGCGCGGCAATAATGAGGCATGTCAGGTCAACAGGGCTCCGGGTTCACTTCACCGTTCTGGCGGCCCATCCAGACGTGGAACCTGGCCCGGCAGTACAGCCTGGCGAGCCTGCTGGTGCTGCTCGCCAGCGTGCTGGTCCTCGGCTGGTGGGTGGGCAAAAAAATCGAGGAGGGTGTCATCCACCGCGCTTCGGCCTCGGCGGCGCTGTACGTCGAAAACTTTATCGTGAAGCAGCTGCAGGGGCTGCCCGACAAGCAGTGGTTGACGCCTGCCGAAACCACGGGGCTGGCCCGACTGTTCTCCTCCACGCCGTTCGGGCAGGAAGTGGTGAGCATGAAGGTCTGGGCCCCCCATGGCCGAATCGTTTACGGGGACCAGGTCGGGGCCACCTTTGAGGTGGAAGCGGATCAGGCCCGGGCCTGGAAGGGAGAGGTGGCTTCAGAGATTTCCGGGCTCAACTCCGCCGAAAACCGCCATCTCAAGGCCCAGTACCAGCGCCTGCTGGAGATCTACGCCCCGATCCGGCGCGAGGGATCAGATCAGGTCATCGCCGTGGCAGAGTTCTACCAGACCGTCACGCCGCTTCAGCAGGAGATTCAGCGGGCCCAGGCGCAGAGCTGGGCGGTGGTCAGTTCCGTGCTGCTGCTGGCCTACGTGTTGCTGTCGGGGCTGGTGCAGCGCGGCAGCAACACCATCGTGCGGCAGCAGACTGCCCTGAACCATCAGCTGGCCGAGCAACGCGCCCTGCTGGCGCAGAATGCCGAGCTGCATGACCGGGTGCAGCGGGCGGCGACCCGTATCACGGAACTCAACGAGCGCGTGATGAAGCGGGTCTCGAGCGGCCTGCACGACGGCCCCGCCCAGGACGTCAGTTACGCCCTGCTGCGGCTCGACAGTCTCGCGCTGCACGCCGAACACCTGGAGACCTCGCGGCGGGCGCAGGCGGGCCAGGACCTCGCCGCGCTGGAGCATTCCCTGACGCGGGCGATGCAGGCCATGCGTGATCTGGCCACAAACGTGCGCCTTCCAGACTTACAGGCCCTGAGTCTGGAAGAGGCGCTCGAACGCGCGGTGCGTGATCACCGCCAGCGGACGGGCAGCGAAGTGCTCACCCACTGGCTGGCCCTGCCCCGAGACGTGCCGCTGCCCGTGAGGATCACGGTTTTCCGGATTGTGCGCGAGGCGCTGAGCAATGCCTACAAGCATGCCGGGGGCCGGGGGCAGCAGGTCAGGGCCTGGATTCAGGACACGTGGCTGCACCTGGAAATCTGGGATCAGGGGGAGGGCTTCGATCTCACGCAGGTGGACCCCGAGGGGATCCACCTGGGGCTGATGGGGATGCGCGAGCGCGCCGAGAGTTTGGGAGGCCACTTTGCCGTCGAAAGTGGACAGGCAGGCAGCTGCGTGAGGGTCAGGCTGGCCCTGGCGGAGGAGGAAGCGTGAGCGAGCCCATCCGCATCGTGCTCGTCGATGATCATCCGCTGTTCCGCGAGGGCGTCGCGGCCACTCTGGGGGCCGATCCCCGCTTTGAGGTGGTCGGAGAGGGAGCCAGCGCGCAGGAGGCGCTCCAGCTGTGCACGGTGTTGTTGCCCGATCTGCTGCTGCTGGACCTGCACCTGCCGGGAGGCGGCCTGAGCGCCACCCGCGCGGTCACGGCGGCCTGCCCCGTGACCCGCATTGTCATGCTTACCGTCAGTGAGGACGAGACCGACGTCCTGGCGACGCTCAAGGCGGGGGCCCGGGGCTTCGTGCTCAAAGGCGTCTCGGGGCGTGAGCTGCGCAGCATCATCGCTTCGGTGGCGATGGGTGAGGTCTACGTGACCCCGGGGCTGGCCGCGAGCCTGCTGCACGACATGACGGCCCAGCGGAGTGGGCCGCACCTCCTGGACGAACTCACGCCCCGCGAGCGCCAGATCCTCGAGGGCGTGGCGGCGGGCCGCAGCAACAAGGAGATTGCACGCAGCCTGGAGCTGACCGAGAACACGGTGAAGCACTACATGACCAACGTGCTGCAGAAGCTGCAGGTGCGCAACCGGGTGGAGGCCGCCCTGCTGGCCCAGCGGGCCCAGGACCGTGGGTGAGCGCCACCGCCGCCCATACTGTTCAGCGCGCTCCGGGAAGAACACCGGCGGAGCGCGCTGCGGGAGCGGAGCGGTTGCTGGGCCTTACTGGTAGCTGGCGGCTTTGACGCCGTTGACGACCTTCAGCTTCAGGTACATGCCGTTCTGGGCGTGTTTGCCGATCCGGCACAG
>JAQBPF010000100.1 GCA_028287665.1 Deinococcus sp.
ACACAGATCAAACCGAGCATATGGGGCGCAGTCTAGGGCGTTTTCATAGGGCGCTGGATCACAAATCTAGCAGGGTGATGGGGTTGCAGAGAAGGAGTGAAGACCCGTTCAATCATCCCTGTTCTCCAGATTGACAGCAAAGTGCATTCAATGGGAAGAACTGGGTGGGCGCTGTAGAAACGGGATTGGCCTGAGCCAGCATCGCGGGTCTGCTCCGCCGCGTTCCCTGCCTAGTCCTGCCGCTTCCAGATTCCCTCTCTGTCCAACACGGCACAGCCGCCCACATGTACAGCGGTCACGGTCTGTCCACGCACCTCCACCTCCACTTCTACCTCTCCGGGCGTGCCCAGCGCGTGGCCCTGAAACACCACACCGCAGGCCCGCTCATTCCGTACCGGCAATTTGCCCTCTGCGGCCAGAAGTGCCATGAGCGCCCCCGCCGCGCTGCCCGTCACCGGGTCTTCGGGGATGCCCACCGCTGGGGCAAAGTCCCGCGCGGCAAACCGGTTGACTCCCATCGGCGTGTAGGCGTACACGCTGACCACGTCCAGGGCCTCGGACAGCATCCGAATCTGGGCCAGATCCGGTTCCAGGCCGTCCAGAATCACACTGTCCAGCAGGGGCACAAAGACGCTCCAGAGGCCCGTGCTGCTCGCGGCCAGCGGCAGACCTTTGTGAATCATCCGCACGTCTATGCCCAACGCTTCGGCCAGATCGGCGTGCAGGCTGCGCGGTACGGCCCGCACTTCCGGCAGGCGCTGCCGCATCCACACCCGCGAAGGCACGCCCGCGTCACACACCAGTTGCAGTGGAATTCGGCCCACCAGCGTTTCCAGCACCAGGTCCTGTCCGTCCCAGTGTCCGTTCTGAGCCAGCATCAGCCCCAGCGCTACGGTCGCGTGACCGCAAAAATCCACTTCCTGCGAAGGCGTGAAGTACCGAACCCGCACCGCGCCGCTGCCTATGCGCGTCACGAAGACTGTCTCAGGTGCGTCCAAAAAGGCGGCCAACGCCTGCATTTCCCGCTCCGATAGCCCGGATGCGTCCAGCACCACACCCGCCCGGTTGCCGAATCCCGGCGTATCTGTGAATGCACTCACTTCGCTGTACGCGATCATGCCCGGAATCTAGCGTATTCGTGGGCCGTCCATGCGTCGCCTAGCAACTGGCGAAAGCGTCGGAGACGGAATTTTCGTGTGCTCGGTGCACAGCAAAGGCACAAGCTCTGTTGAACATGATTTACTGCGGAATAACAAAAGAGAGAACAGGTTCCTGTTCCTAATACCAAACAAGAATGCCTCCGGCTTTTGATCCAGAGGCATACCGTCCGTCTCCAATCTCTAGCTCAGGGCCGCATCCGCGTCAGCATCCGTGGAAACGGAATCGCCTCACGAATATGGTCAATCCCGGTAATCCAGGCGATCACACGCTCCAGGCCCATGCCGTAGCCTGCATGTGGCACGCTGCCCACCCGCCGCAAGTCCAAGTACCACTCGAAGGCTTCCAGCGGCAGGCCCTGGGCCTCGATCCGGCTTTTCAGTAACCCGTAATCATGAATGCGCTCGCTGCCGCCAATAATCTCGCCGTAGCCGTCGGGGGCGATCATGTCGTCGCAGAGGGCCAGCCGTGGATCTGCCGGGTCAGGCTGCATATAAAACGCCTTGATCGCCGCCGGATATTTCTCGATCATCACCGGACGGTCAAAGGAACTGCCCACGATGGTTTCGTGCGGCGCACCCAGATCATCGCCCCATTCCACGGGTTGCACGTCGGCCTGCACGTTGTCGGGCAGATCGCCCGCTTCAATGCGCCTGCGAATAATGTCCAGCGCCTCGGTATAGGTCACACGGGGATAATTTCCTTCTGCCGCGCCCTGCAACCGGCTCACATCACGGCCCAGCAACTCCAACTCCGTTGCGCATTCCGCCAGCACCTGCCGCACGATAAAACTGATCATGCGCTCCTGCAGGGCCATATTCTGCTCATGGTTGCTGGGAGCCACTTCCGGCTCGATCATCCAGAATTCCAGCAGGTGGCGGCGCGTTTTGCTCTTTTCGGCGCGGAAGGTGGGGCCAAAGGTATACACCTTGCCGAACGCCATCGCGCCCGCCTCGGCATGCAGTTGCCCGGTCTGGCTCAGATATGCCTTGTCCTCACCAAACAGATCAATTTCGAAGAGTTCAGTGGTGTCCTCGGCGGCATTCGGGGTAAAGAACGGCGCGTCGAAGCGCACGAATCCCTCGCCGTGAAAAAACGTGGTGATGGCCCGCTGCACGCAGTCGCGCACCCGCAGCACGGCCCACGGGCGACGGTGCCGCAGCCACAGATGGCGGTTGTCCATCAAAAACTCGATCCCGTGTTCCTTGGGCGTAATCGGATAGTCCGCGTGATTCTCGCCAATGGGCGTCACCTCGCGCACGCTGAGTTCCACGCCGCCCGGAGCGCGTTCGTCGGCCCGCACCTCGCCTGTGATCCACGCGGCCTGCTCCTGCGTCAGCCGTTTGGCGGCTTCAAACACGTCCTCGGTCACGTCGCCCTTGAAGACGGTGCCCTGCACGAAGCCTGTGCCGTCACGCAGTTTCAGAAACTGAATCTTGCCCTTGCCGCTCTTGTCGGTCAGCCACGCGCCCAGCGTCACGGTCTCGCCGATATGTTGTTTCAGGTCACGAATCGTCGTTGTTGCAGCAATCTCTGAAGGCATGGCCGCAAGTCTAGCCTGCCCGCCTATAGTTCTTCTATGGTTGCTTCCGGAGCTGGCCGATTTGTTCTGCTCCTGCGCGGTATCAATGTGGGCGGTCACCGCCGCGTGCCGATGGCCGACCTGCGCCGTGTGTTGACTGATTTGGGCCTGAGCGACGTACAAACTTACATCCAAAGTGGCAATGCCGTGTTCAGCAGCGACAGGGGAGAGGCGGAATTGCTGCCCCTTCTCTTTACGGCTCTGGAAGCAGAATTCGGTTTTCCCATGGCGCTGACCCTCCGCACTGCCGACGAATGGCAGGCCCTGTCCAGCCCATACCCGGCGGGCAAGCAAACCCATGTGGCCTTCCTCTCCCAGCCACCAGAGCCGGAGCGTGTGCAGACCCTTTACTCCCAAGACTTCGCACCCGATCTCTGGACACTCAGCGGGCGTGACCTGCATCTGCATTGTCCGGGCGGCACCCAGGCGGCGCGGCTGACCCACGCATTGCTGGAACGGCGGCTCAGCGTGTCTGCAACGGTGCGAAACTGGCAAACAGTGGAAGCTTTAACAGCGCTGATTAACTGAGGAGAGATAAACTTCACGACCCATGATTTATCGTGAATGATTTCACTTACGGTGCAATCAATAACCCCGCCAACTTGCAGCGGGGCAGAGCCTCAGATTCACTTATTTCAAAGCATCATTCATGCCCACGACATCGGCCACTTTCAGGCTCGCGCCACCGACCAGGGCACCA
>JAQBPF010000490.1 GCA_028287665.1 Deinococcus sp.
GCTTTACTCCGCGTGTCGCCAGACTCGCGCTACTCTAGGGGCAGATGCAAACGCTAACGCTCTTTAATCATGCGGGTGGGGTGATGAAAACCAGCCTGACGCGGGATGTGGGCTACACGCTCGCGCACTCTGGGCTGCGGGTTCTGCTCATCGACCTTGATCCTCAGGCCAACCTGACCGACTGGCTGGGGGTGGAGGGTGTGCGCCGCGAACAGACCGCCTACGATATGGCGACGCGCGGCGACCCATTACCTGAGCCCGTGTCAGTCCACGGCCTTCATCTTATTCCCAGCGATGTGTCTCTGGCACTGGCAGAAGGGCAGATGATGGGCGTGGTGGGCGCTCACCTGCACCTGCGGGGTGCGCTGGCACAGGTGGCCGACCAGTACGATGTGGTCTTGATCGACAGCCCGCCCAGTCTGGGGCAGCTCTCCATTCTGGCCGCGCTGGCCGCCGATCATCTGATCGTGCCGGTGCCCACACGCCAGAAAGGGATGAACGCGCTGGCCGGGTTGAGTGAGGCGATGGCGACCTACCGCAAGCTGCGCCCCGACCTGACGGTGGGTCTGTATGTCCCCACCCTCTATGACGCCCGCCGCTCTCATGACCGCGAGGCCTACGTAGCGCTGCAGGGCATTCTGAAGCCGCTTGCCAGTCCTATTGCCGACCGGGGGGCAGTGTGGAACGACAGCGCCAGCGCAGGCCAGCCTGTCGGCGTTTATGCACCGGGTTCACCCGTTCACGCTGATGTCTTGCGCGTAACGGCCGAAATTGCCGAGGTGATTGGATTGCCGTTTCACCTGGCAGAAAGCAATTCTGCTGGAGTTCAGCGGTGAGTGCCAAAAGTCGGCCATCGGTGCGGCCAGTCGTAGGCTCACGCCTGAGCGGGTTGGTTTCAGGCGTGGAGGCCCTGTCTCAGCCTGCCTCGACCACGCTGCCCGTCGCGGCGTTGCAGGCCGGAACCTTCCAGCCCCGCGTACATTTCGCACCTGAGGCTCTGGAAGATCTGGCCCGCAGCATCCGTGAACAGGGCGTGTTGCAACCGCTGTTGGTGCGTCCACTGGCCGGGGGGCGCTATGAGATCGTGGCCGGAGAACGGCGCTGGCGTGCGGCTGGTCTGGCTGGACTCACAGAAGTTCCGGTGCTGATTCGAGATTTGGATGATTCCCAGGCGCGTCTGGCTGCTGCCGTAGAAAACCTGCAACGCGAGAACCTGAACGTGATTGAGGAAGTGCGGGCGCGTCTTCAGGTGGCCGCTGCCACTCTGGGCGTGCCGGAAACCGAGGCGGTGGCCCGGATGTTCGCGCTCGACCGTGCGCCGGACGCTGACCCGGACGCGGTGGCCCGCCTGGAGGCGACCTTTGGCGCACTGGGCCGCGAGTCTTGGCGCTCTTTTATTCGCAACCGAGCCGCTGTGCTGAACCTGCCTGGAGACGTTCAGGCTGCCGTGCGTGCAGGTCTGGATTACCGTAAAGCGCTGGTGTTAGGCCGGGTTGCCGATAGTGATACCCGCGCCAAGTTGTTGACATCGGCAATGGCAGGAGCCACTGTTCAGGAACTCCGGGCACAGATTGCGCCTACGCTTGCCCCTGCCGAAGGGTGGCAAACGGTGGCCCGCCGCCTCAGCAATAAGCGGGCGCTGGACAGCCTCGACCCCGCCCGCCGCAAAAAAGTAGAACGGTTGCTGGGGCAGGTGCAGGCTTTGCTGGACGGCGAATAGCTCAGGTTTTCCAGGTTGCTCGTCACGTGACGAGCAGCCTTTTTTGCCTTGTAAAGGTCAGTCTGATTCCAGTTCCATCTCCGTTGCCGCTGACAGCCTCAGCAGTGGACCGCTGCCCGGAATCATGGCGAAATCGCACAGAGACAGGAACGCGGCGTCGTTCTGGCTGGCACTCACGCCCAGCGTCAGTTCCACGTCGCCTTCCAGCTGAGACAGCACGTAATTTACGGCGCTCTCGGGGTTGATCTCTCGGGGCAGCATGGTCAGCAAGTCGCCTTCCCGCATCAGGCGCAGGTCACCCCGAAACGGGCCTTCTTCCAGCCACGTTTCCCAGGTGAGGGCGGCGGCGTCCAGCGCGTAATCCAGGTCATGGGGATGGGTCACGCGCACCAGCAGCGGGCGCCCAGCCCGTTCAATCAACTCGGCCTCGGTGCCCAGTTGCCCCAATTGACCGATATGTTGCGCCGCCTGAAACGCCAGACTCAGGGCGTCGGAACGCTGGGTCAGCGTTTCTGCCGTCAGCCGCCGCCACGCCGGGTCTTCCTCTCCATCCGGGTTGATGACGACTGCGCCGTGCCGCAGCACCTGCCAGGAGAAAAACGCGGCGGGCACGTTCAGCAGTTCTTCCTCATCCAGGCCAGTCACCGGAATCAGCGTGGCCTCGTGCAGCAGGCGCGAGAGGCCCGACATACGGCGGTCGAATTCGTCGGTCACGAAAGCGTCGGCGGGAAACCCGTCGGATGTGGGCGCGGCAGTCAGGGTGTCTACCGGGTTCAGGAAGGCGTAAATCATGCGGCCATGCTAGGGCAAGCACGCCGCATGAATCTGCTCGTCACGTGACGAGCAACTCTTAACCCGGCCTGAACTTGGCAGCAAGTTGCGTGCTGGCACGGGCCAACAGCATGACGTCTACGCCGACCGCCACAAAACTGTAGCCCCAACTCAGATAGGTGCGGGCCACAGTTTCATCGGTGGCAAGAATCCCGGCTGGCTTGCCCGCTGCGTTGAGTTGGGCGGCGGCGGCCTGAATTGCACCCTGCACGTCGGGATGATTGGGGTTGCCGAGGTGGCCCATACTGGCGGCCAGGTCGGCTGGGCCGATGAATAAGCCGTCTATCCCGTCCACAGCCGCAATGCTTTCCAATTCTGCCAACGCTGCCGCCGATTCCACCTGCACGATCAGGCAGATGCCTTCGTCAGCGTGCTTCAGATACTCCGGATTGCGAGAGAAGGCACTGGCACGGGCTAAAGCGCTGCCCACACCCCGAATCCCGTGCGGCGGGTAGCGCGTGGCGGCGACCATTGCGCGGGCCTGTTCTGCCGTTTCCACCATCGGAATCAGCAGGTTGCGGGCGCCGATGTCCAGCAGTTGCTTGATGAGGACCGGGTCGCCCACCGGGGGCCGCACCAGTGCCGCCGAGGGGTAGGGGGCCACCGCCTGAAGTTG
>JAQBPF010000493.1 GCA_028287665.1 Deinococcus sp.
TGATGTTCAGGGCGTCGCCGTCTGGCCCCACCGCCACGCAGCCCACCACGGGCGTGATTCCGGCCCCCAGCAGGGTTCGCAGCAGGACGGCATTGACCCCCGTCACGCGGCCCACGCGCCCCAGAGCCGGGTCGAAGGTTTCGGCGGTCAGCAGGTTGCAGTCTCGCCCCATCAGGCCCACCGCGCCGCCTATGTCCTGTGCCAGTTGCTTGTTCAGTTGGCACAGCGCCATTTCCACCACGTCCATCGCCTGCGGCGAGGTCACGCGCAGACCGCCCAGAAACTCGCTGGGAATACCCCGCGCCGCCAGTTCGCGCTCTATGACCGGGCCGCCACCATGAACCACCACCACCGGTAGATGTTGGCGCAGGTCAGCCAGTTCGGCGGCCACTGCGCGGCGAAGCTCCAGACTTTTCATGGCATTGCCGCCGTATTTCACGATCATGACGGTTCTGATGATGGCACGGAAGCGACCCGAAAAGCCGTTCCTCGGCTGTGTTACAGCTCTGTGCCTACAGGAAGTATCTTCCGGCTCCGTGCGCGGTCTGACCCTCACTCCTCTGTGCAGTTTCCGAAGGCTCTGGACGGGGCCTGGCCGACGCTCAGCTGTCAGTCTGTGCTGACGCTCTGCGCGGCGCGTGTGGGGGTTCCCACGGGCACGCCCACCGCCTTGGCGTACCAGGTCATCACCGGGCGGGCGTCCAGGGCGAAGGTGTAGCCCAGCCGCTCCCAGAAGCGTGCGCCGCGTGGATTGTCGCCCAGCACACTGGCCAGGATTCGGGTCGTGCCTTTGGGCACGCGGGCCTCCAGATGACGGATCGCCTGCTCACCCAGACGTTGAGACTGCCGGTCTTCACGGATCAGCAGCAGATTGATGGTCAGGTCGCCCGGTTGGGGGTAATCATGTTTGCAATCAAGACTGCCGACCAGATTGCCCTTGTCGTCATGGAGAAGCTCTAGGCGGCGGCGCGGGTCAAGCAGGGCAAACTCCACATCCCGTTCCACTTCGGTCAGGCTGGGAACACGGCTGCCCAGAAGGGCAAAGTAGCCGGGTGCGGCAGTGTACAGGCTATGGAGCAGTGGCGCGTGGTGCAGCGCCAAGCGGGTCGCGTTCAAGGGAAAGCCTCCCATCCGGCAGCATGGTACAGCAAGGAGAGTTCTATAGATTGCCGGACTGACCAGAGCATACCCCCCGCTCTCCCTCAGGCGGCATGAATTCGGGACACGGCTGGGTTGATCTTGTATTCACGGTCTGGCGGGGGGAGGTGCGCTACCCTGCCGGGATGATGTCCGCGCCTGCCGTTCCGTCCCTTTCCCCCGTTTCGTCCGACTCTGATGCGGGGCAGGGGGGCTTTTATGCGGCGCAACTGGCCACCGAGGCCGCCCGGCGCGGCGGGGCTGTGCTGGCTCCGATGGCAGGCTACAGCGACGCGCCTCTGCGCCAACTGGCCGCCGAACAGGGCGCCCTCTGGACCGTCAGCGAGATGATCAGTGCACGCGGTCTGGCGCTGGGGAACGACACCGAGAGCCTGAATCTGGGCCGCCCTTATGCGGGCGAATCCGGGCGGGTGGTGCAGCTCTTTGGTGCAGAACCGGACGTGTTGGCGGCGGCTGTGGTCAAGGCAGAGGGCTGGTTTGCTCCGGCGGCCATTGACCTGAATATGGGCTGCCCGGTGCCCAAAGTGCGCGGCAAGGGCGGCGCGTGCCTGCTCCAGACGCCCGAGGTGGCTTTTGAGCTGATCCGGGCCATGCGGAGCGCCACCGGGCTGGATGTCAGCGCCAAAATCCGCCTGGGTTGGGACAGCAACCGCAGCCTGGAGGTGGCGCAGGGGCTGGCCGAGGCAGGAGCCGCCATTATTACGGTGCATGGGCGCACCAGTGCCCAGAGGTACACCGGAGAAGCCGACTGGGACGCTATTGCTCGGGTGGCTGCCAGCGTCAGCGTGCCGGTGATCGGCAGCGGCGATATTCGCAGTGTGGCGCAGGCCCAACAACGCCGCCAGATGGGGGTAGCCGCCGTCATGATCGGGCGCGGCTCTGTGGGCAATCCGTGGATTTTCCGGGCGCTGGCCACGGGCGACGACGCCTTGCCCTCTTTGGCAGTACGTGCGGCCACGGCGCTCCGGCACGCCGAGTTGCACATTCAATTTTATGCCGGACCACAGGGAACGGGCCGTGTCAGCCTGCTGCCTCTGCGCAAGGTCTTGCCGCAGTACCTCCCTGATCTGCCCGAATTACGCGGCGCTCTGGTCAAAATAGAAACATTCGGACAACTTCAGGAACTTCTTAACCCCTTAGTAAGTGCCTCTTTAATGACTGGTCGGACAGAAGATTATGAGTTTGTGGCCACCCAGTCAACACCACAGGGGCTTCCTAAAGGGTATGCTGTGAATCGCCCATGAATGTTCGCGAGTATTACACCTACCTGTCCGCTGCCCGCGAGCAGTTGTGGAACTTCCTCCGCGCTTTACCCGCAGAGGAACTGAACCGCAACCTGATCGAGAACGGCGACCGCTTCCAGACCATCAAAGACCTCTTACTTCACGTGACTGATGTAGAGGATCACTGGGTTCACGCCATTGCACGCGGAGAGGGCGTGCAGCAGTCGGGGAAATACCGCCACGATTGGATCAAGCCCAATGCGGCTCAATATGACCTCAGCTGGATCATCGAGTATGGCCGCGAGGTCAGTCAGAACACCCAGGCCTTTCTGGATGCCGAACCCGACCTGAACCAGAGCGTGAAGCTGGTGCAGGACGATCCCGCCAGCGATACGGTGACGTTGGATCAGTTGATGTGGCATGTCATGACCCATGAGGTCCGCCACACTGCGCAGATCGCTCTGCTGATCAGGCAGCTCGGTCACGTTGCGCCGTGGCTCGATTACATGCGCTTTGTGCGTCCACAGGTCACGGCTGCCCAAAACAGCGGTGCTGATCAGGATGCCGAAGCCGACGTTGATCTGGAAGACGACCTCTAGAACAACTGGTTTTTCACTCTGGCACCACACGCCGCTGAATGAGTCTGATTCAGCGGCGTTTTCCTTGTGGTGTTCGCTGTGTGGGTCTGCCCCCTTCTCTCCCCGACTTGCATCAAATGTTTGCTCCCGGTTCCGCAGACGGCGCCGCACTCAAAAGCCGTCTATACTGAGAGGGTTATGCGGACGGTCACGGTAGGGACGCGTGGGAGCACGCTCGCACTCGCGCAAACCCGGTGGGTAGTTGCCCGGCTCAAAGAAGAATGGCCCGAAACGGATTTCCGGATTCAGACCATCTCGACGGGCGGCGACCAAAATCGGGGAAGCCTTTCAGCAATGGCTCAGAAAGGCGATAAAGGCTTTTGGGTCAAAGAAATTGAGGATGCTCTGATAGCCAAACGGATCGATATTGCGGTGCATTCCCTCAAGGATTTGCCCACAGTGCAGCCCGAGGGCCTCGAGGTGTCTTCTATTCCCAAGCGTGTCGATGCACGCGACGTGTTGATTGGCAAGGAAGGCATGAAGAAGTTGGCCGACTTGCCCAAGGGTGCCCGCATCGGCACCAGCAGCGTGCGGCGCAAGGCCTTTTTGCGGGCGTATCGCCCCGACCTTCAGATCATTGATCTGCGGGGCAACATCGATACGCGCCTGGGTGTGCTGGCCACGCCCGATTACGACGCCATTATTCTGGCGGCAGCGGGCCTGATCCGTACCGAAATGCGCAACCGCATCGATGAATTCCTGGAACCCGACATCATGCTGCCCGCCCCTGGTCAGGGCGCACTGGCCCTGGAGACCCGCGCTGACGACGACCTGAATGTCGAGGTCGCCTACGCCATCCACGATCACACCACCGACGACCGGATCACGGCTGAGCGCGAGTTTCTGGCAGGGTTGGGGGCGGGTTGCCTGGCTCCAGTCGGGGCGCACGCCACGGTCAAGGGCGGCGTGCTCACCCTGGAAGGTTGGGTGGGAGCGCTCGACGGCACCCAGGTCATCCGGGCCACCAGTATTGGCGATGCAGGCGAATGTGCCGATATAGGCGCAGAACTGGCCGCCGATCTGATCGACCGGGGCGCACAGGCACTGATAGACGCGGCCCGCGAGTAAGGCTGGCCTGTGAAGCGGACGGCGCGGGTCTGGGCGACGGCGGCCCTGGCTGCGGCCCTGTGGTTGGCCATCGGTCTGGTGCAGCGCACCCGTGCAGGTGCAGCCCTGGGGGATGCTGCGCTGGCCGAAGTGCCGCTGTCCCTGGCGGTGTTTGGTCTAGCCGTGGTGTGGGGCCTGGTGCGGCAGGGCCGGGGCAGGTGAAGTCCCCATAAAACGCCTGGCGGTCATTCATACCGGGGGCACCATTGCCAGCCGTCCCAGTCCGGATGGACGCGGACTGATGCCCCAGACGGCCCCGAGCGTGCCGGGCCTCCCAGGAATACAGGTCACGCATCACCAGCCCTTTAACCTGCCCAGTCCACACGTCACGCCCGCGCACATGCTGCAACTGTCTCATCTGATCGAGCGGCTGGCCCTGGACGCCGATGGGATCGTGGTCACGCACGGCACGGATACCCTGGAAGAAACGGCCTTTTTGCTGCATCTCACGCTGTCGGCCCAGACTCCAGTGGTGCTGACGGGCAGCATGAGGCACGCCGAAGAAGTCTCGTGGGACGGCCCCGGCAACCTGTTGGACTCGGCCTACACGGCGCTCCATCCCCAGACCGTTGGACGTGGCCCCCTGGCTGTGTTCAGCGGCGATATTTTTGATGCCCGCACGGTGACCAAAGTGCATACCACGGCTGTAGACGCCTTTGGAGGTTATCCCGGTCCGATTGGCCGCATAGACCGGGCTGGTCCGCTTGACCGGATGCAGGCCCATCTGCGCTACTTTGCCACGCCCGAACCGCGTCCTACCTACGCTCCTGCTGCCCTGACCGCCCGCGTAGAAGTCCTGTACGCCGCTGCGGGCTGGTTGGGCGAGGGCTATGCCGAAGCCGAGGCCCGCGCCGATGGCCTGGTGATCGCTGCCCTGGGGACCGGAAACCTGCCTGCCGAACTGTTGCCCCTGATCGCCGCCACCACCAAACCGGTGATTATTGCCACCCGGACCCACGCTGGCCCCGTTATTCCGGTGTACGGCTACGCCGGGGGCGGCGCGACCCTTCTGGCCGCTGGAGCTATTCCGGCCAGCTTTCTGAACGCCCACAAAGCCCGTTTGTTGTTGATGGTTCTGTTGAGTCTGGGAATGGATAGGGCAGGAATTCGGCAGGTCTTTGAGGCCGGAGCATTTTAAGAGGTGCTGTCGCCAAGGCATGGAAATGAGCGGGCCTGCCCAGAAGATGGATCTGGCAGGCCCGCTCATTTGGTAGACAGATTTATCCGTCCTAGCTTCCTGTGCTGGTTTACTGGGCGTCTGCCTGTTGTTCCCGCTTGCGGCGCACGAACCAGGCGGCTGCACCCAGGACCAGCAACACCAATACCACCTTCGAGATGGGGCTGATGTACTGTTCGACCCGGTCGTAATGTTCGCCCAGGAGGTAGCCTGCACCGATGAGCACGGCGGCCCACAGCGCAGAACCGATGGC
>JAQBPF010000494.1 GCA_028287665.1 Deinococcus sp.
TGGGCAACAAGCTGTGAGCTATGGAGCTGAACTGTGGTGAAGAAGTCTCAGCTTAATGAAGTCATCATGCAATTGGCCTGTGGCTGAGCAACGAACCTGATCGGGGAATATTGGGGCTTAGGCACAATGTCAGGTCTCCGCTATGCTCGCCTGTGTGAAGCGCCTTCCTTCTTTGGAGCAATCCCGTGCAAGTCGCTGACGTGCTGGCCCTGCCTGCCTGTGCAGAGGCGAAGGTCCTACCGGGTGCCAGCGCCGACCTGACCCGAACGGTGCGCTTGGCCCACGTGATTGACGTGCCCGACGCCCACAGCTGGGTACGCCCCGGCACACTCCTGCTGACCACTGGCCTGTCCTGGCCGCGTGAAAGTGCTGCCCTGAGCCTGTTCGGACAGGACCTGGCGCGGCGTGGCCCGGCCGCGGTCATACTGGCCGTGCCGCATTTTTTTGCCGCCTTTCCGCCCGAAGTGGCTGGCGCCCTGGCTGAATCCGGCATTCCGGCCCTGGAACTGCCCTGGGAAGTACCCTTCGTGGAAGTGGTGCAGCAGACCCACGAATTCATCTTGCAGGCCCAGGCCGATCATCTGGCCCGCAGCGAATCTATTCACCGGGCGCTGACCCGCGCCGCGCTGGGCGGCCAACTCAGCGATGTGGCCGAAACTCTGTCGGAGCAATTGGGGCGGGCGGCGGTGCTGCTGGCCCCCAACGGCCTGCCCCTGACCCGCAGCCCTCTGGCGGCCAGTTCTGAATCGCCTGACTCGGCGCTGCACTCGCCTCCCGATCCCGCGTTGGCCCGCCACGCGTTGGCCCGCCCCGGCACGGCTCCGCGCCCGCTGGCAGGCGGCATGCTGGTTCCGGTGGTGCTGCGTGGGCAGCGGGAAGGTGGGGTGTGGGTGGCCGGTGCGGCGCACCCGGGGCACGAGTTGGAGGTTCGGGCCGCCGAACACGCCGCGACGGTGGCCGCCCTGCTGATGCTGGCGCAGCGAGACATGGAAGTGCTGGAAACGCGGCTGGGGTACGCGTTTGTAGACACGCTGCTGGAGGGCAGATTCACCGCCGACTCCAGCCTGCACGAGCGGGCGCGGCGGCTGGGCTTCGACATTCTGGGCAGTTATACGGTGGCCCTGCTGGTGCTGCCGGGCGCCCTGCCCCTCCTCCCCGAAGGATTCGCCCAGCGCGAACAGGCGGCCTCCCAACTGCGCGGGGCGCTGGCCTCGCTGGGCGCCGCGCCGCTGGTCAGCGTCAGTCTGAATCACATCTGGTTTTTGCTTCCCCACACGCTCAGTGCCGAGCGGGTCTGGGCGCGACTGGGCTGGCAGGAGAGCGGAATTGCTGAAGTGCCGGGAATGGTGTACGGGCGGGCGCGGGCAGGGGTGGCAGGCGTGGCGCAGGGCCGGACTGAGGTGCTGGCACTGGCAGCCTACGCGCAACCGGGCCAACTGCGGTCTTACGCCGAGGTGTTGGTACCCCGCGCCCTCAGCGGCGACCGCGACGCACAGGCCGATCTGATAAGCGGCCTGCTGGAACCGTTGCGCGTGGCACGGGGCGGAGCCGCCCTGATTGCCACCGTGCAAGCGCTGTGCGACACCGGTTTCGCCCAGGCTGAAGCCGCTGCCCGCCTGGGCATTCACGGCAATACGTTGCGCTACCGGATGGACCGAATCGAGGCCCTGACAGGCCGGCCGCTGGCAGACCCGGCCACCCGCTCGCTGTGGTGGCTGGCCCTGCAACTGGGGGCGCTGGAAAGGAGCCCACTGTAGGCGGCATTGTTGGAAGGCCACAACAAAAGTCATCCATTTTCGTCCCTTGGCCCCCATGCGCCAGCTGACCGCAAGGCTTACGCTGGCCTCTCAAAGGGAGGGCTTTGCTATGACTATTTCACCGTCCAGAACGGAAGAACTGTTGGCGCTGCGGGCGTCCGAAATTCCGCGTGGAGTCAGCAACGCGCACCCGGTGGTGGCGGCGCGGGCCGAGGGTGTGAAGCTGTGGGATACGGAAGGCCGGATGTACCACGACTGGGTGGGCGGTATCGGTGTGCTGAACGTGGGCCACAACCATCCTCACGTGTTGGCTGCCGTGCGTGCCCAGCTGGATCACTTCAGTCATACCTGCTTTCAGGTGGCCATGTACGAGCCGTATCTGCGGCTGGCCCAGCGCCTGAATGCCCGCTTTCCCGGCCCGGCTCTGCCCACCAAAACCCTGTTTTTTACCACCGGAGTCGAGGCCACCGAAAACGCCATCAAGATCGCCCGCAGCTACACCGGGCGGCCCGCCGTGATCTCGTTTACCCACTCGTTTCACGGGCGCACGCTGATGGGCATGACCCTGACGGGCAAAAAGTCGTACTACTCTCAGAATTTCGGCCCCTTTGCGCCCGACGTGTACCACGCGCCGTTCCCCTACGAGTACCGGGGCGTCAGTGTGGAGGCGGCCATAGAAGGCATGCAGGAACTCTTCCGCACCGCTGTAGATCCCTCCCGCGTGGCGGCCATCATCCTGGAACCTGTGCTGGGCGAAGGCGGATTCCTGGCTGCCCCCACCGCGTTTTTGCAGGCACTGCGCGACATCTGTGATCTGCACGGCATCGTCTTTATTGCCGATGAAATCCAGAGCGGCGTGGGGCGCACGGGCAGCTTCTGGGCCATCGAGCAGAGCGGCGTGCAGCCCGACCTGCTGACCTTTGCCAAGAGCATCGGCGGCGGCCTGCCCCTGTCGGGTGTGACGGGCAAGGCCGAGATCATGGACGCTCCGGCTCCAGGCGGCCTGGGCGGCACCTACGCGGGCAATCCGCTGGCGTGCGCGGCAGGCATGGCGGTCATGGATCTGTTCGACGATCCCGCCCTGTTGGCCCACGCCGAGCAGGTAGGCGAGCGCCTGTTTGCGGCCTTCTGCGCCCTGCAAGCCGAAGTGCCCGAAATTGGCGACGTACGCGGCCTGGGCCCGATGATCGCCATGGAATTTGTGCACGACCCACAGACCCGCGCCCCAGCTCCCGAGGTCGCCACGCGCATCGTGGAAGCGGCCCGCCGCCGGGGACTGCTGCTGCTCAAAGCAGGCATGTAT
>JAQBPF010000139.1 GCA_028287665.1 Deinococcus sp.
TCGAGCTTTTCTCCGGGGGCAGGCAGGGCTTTTTGCTGTACCTGCTCGCGCAATTCGCCCTCGATGCGCTCGATTTCGGCCTCGAACTCGCCCTGCATATCATCGAGTTCGTGCTGAAGGCGCATGACTTCCTCGACGCCCGCCAGATTCACGCCGAGTTCCTGGGTCAGACGGCGGATTTCGCGCAGATGTTCGATGTCGCGTTCGCTGTAGAGCCGGGTTTTGCCGGTGCTGCGGCCCGGACGAATCAGGCCTTTGCGCTCGTACAGACGGAGGGTCTGCGGATGCATATCCACCAGCTCTGCCGCGACAGAAATCACGTAGACCGGACGATGCTTGGACTGATTTGCCATACCTTCCCTGAGTATACCGGAAGCAAGATTGCTGACCGTAACAGGGAGCAGGGATGACCCGGCGGACGGCATGTTTCTGACCTGTTCCTGGCTCAACTTTCAGAACGGAGCTTCACAGGGGGCAGGTCGGCGGGTTGGAGGTCGTGCAGGCGGCGGGCATCCACAGCCAGTTGCCCGGATTCACGGATGTACATGGAGGCGAAACGCACGCCCGAACGGATCTCGGTGGCGTGGTAACTGCTGCGGGCCTGAACCGTCTGCTGGCTGGCTTCCTCGGTGGCCCGCAAGACCACCACCAATTCGGCTTCTTGGCGCAACAAGTCGGCCAGTTCTAGGCCGTACAGGGGGCTGTGTTCGTCTATCGGATGCACGATCGTCCACGACAGCGGGAAAAACGTGACGCGGTCACGCTCGAGCGGCAGCGGATAAAACGAGCGGTTGCCCAAGCCTTTGTTACCTGTGTTGGTTGCAGCAACACCCACACCGCCGGGGTCGTGGCGCAGGGTCAGGATCACCTCGGCGGCGACGTCCAGCAGATCGGTACGCCGTCCGTTCATGATCCGGAACATCAGGGCGCGGCCTTGTCTGTCGCCTCCCAGAGCGTGCGGCGCAATGACCGCGTGATGGCTGAACAGAATCCGGTGCGTGGGCCGCGAAAACCGCGCGAACAGCACCCCCGTGACCAATGCCACCCCCATCAATCCCACGAACGCTTCCATCGTCACCATCATGTTGGCTGCCAGCGTGCTGGGGTACACGTGCCCGAACCCGATGGTACCGAAGGTCTGCACCGAGAAGAAGAAACAGGCCAGCAGCCGCGCTCCCGTGCCCGTGGGCATTTCACTGAGGGCAGCGGGGCCGAGCAGAAAGTACAGCAGCCCGAACAGGGCATTGAGCAGCACGTACATGGCCAGCGCTCCTGCGAAAAAGGCGGGCCAGCTCATGGTCAGCAGGTCGGCGTAGGCGCTGAACGCTCCACGCCCCAGCCCGGTGCGGTGGGCATTGAAGCTGCCGTCCCGGTTCAGAAAACGGGATTCGGATTCAAAGACACCCGACAACCCCAGATCGGCAGAGCGGCCCGGTGCCTCGGAAACAGCCCGGGCCGAGTTCGATGAACCAGCGTCGAACTGGGCTGAGGCGTTGGCAGAACGCTCGGTCATTCTCAAAGTCTGCCACATCCTGTCCCGCGAACAGGGACGTGGGCCGCATCCCTGTACCTCTGAAACCCGCCGCAGCGCCCGCCCGCTATGATTCCGGGCATGACCAGCTCTGAGCATCTGCCGGGATCTTCCGACCTGACCGCCCACCTTGACCGCGCCGGGGCCGAGGCCGAACTCTTTGATCTGCTGCGGATTCCCAGTGTCAGCGCCGACCCCAGCCACATTCCCGACATGGCCCGCGCCGCCGACTTCCTGCGGGCCAAGTTGGAAACGTTGGGCTTTACGGTGCGCGTGGACGCCACGTCCCACACGGGTAAAAGCGGGCAGCCGGTGGCCGGACATCCGGTGTTGTTTGCCGAGAAGCAGGTGGACGCCAGCAAGCCCACAGTGCTGATTTACGGCCATTACGACGTGCAGCCCGAAGCCCCGCTGGAAGAATGGGTGTCTCCGCCCTTCGAACCCACCGTCAGGAATGGCCGGGTCTATGCGCGCGGCAGCACCGACGACAAGGGGCAGGCCTATGCCCACGTGCGCGGCGTGGAATTGCTGCTGTCTCAGGGCGAGTTGCCCGTGAACGTCAAATTTTTGCTGGAAGGTGAGGAAGAGGTGGGCAGCCCCAGCCTCGCGGCGTACCTGCGGGCCAACGTGGAGGCGCTGAAGGCCGACGTGATCGTGATTTCGGACGGCAGCCGCTTTGCCCCCGACGTGCCCACGGTAACCTACGGGCTGCGCGGTCTGAGTTACGTGGAAATTCATGTGCAGGGCGCAAACCGCGATTTGCACAGCGGCAGCTACGGCGGGGCCGCCCCCAACCCCATCAATGCGCTGGCCGAAATCATTGCCAAACTGAAGGATGATCAGGGCCGCGTGACCATTCCCGGCTTCTATGACGGCGTGGAAGAAATCACGCCCGCCGAGCGTGAAATGTGGGCCAAACTGCCACAGGACGACGCTGCTTTTGCCGCCTCCATCGGCGTGCCTGCCCTACCCGGAGAGGCCGGATACAGCGTACTGGAACGCCTCTGGGCGCGGCCCACGCTGGACGTGAACGGCATCTGGGGCGGCTATCAGGGCGAGGGCAGCAAAACCGTGATCGCTGCCAAAGCCGGAGCCAAAGTGAGCATGCGGCTGGTGCCTGGCCAAGACCCGGAGCGCATTACGCAACTGATCACCGATTACGTGCCCACCATCGCCCCCGAAGGCGTGAAGGTGGAAGTGAAGTCGCTGCACGGCGGCCAACCGATCAAGGTGGACGCCGATTCTCCGTTCGTACAGGCGGCGGGCCGCGCCCTGAAGCGGGTCTACAACCGCGACGCCGCCTTTGCCCGCACCGGGGGCAGTATTCCCATCGTGGCCGATTTCCGCTCCATTCTGGGCGCACCCGTGCTGCTGGTCGATTTTGGTCTGAACGAAGACGCGCCTCACTCGCCCAACGAAAGCTTTGCGCTGGAGGACTACCACAACGGGATTCTGACGGGCGCTTATCTGCTTCAGGAGTTGGGGCAGGTTAGTGAAAAGTAAGTGGTCAGTGGTCAGTGGTCAGTGGGAAGAGATTAACCCCACGCGGCCTTGGTCATGGTTTTTATCCTTCACCACTTCCTACTTACCACTCACCACTCACGGTGCAAAGCACTTATGAAGTTGGCTTTCCTCGCCTCACATGGAGGAAGCGCCGCCCGGCATATCGCTTCGGCCTGTGCTTCGGGTGCGCTGGCGGGCTTTCCCGACGCTCTGGCCTCCAACAACAGCCGTTCTCCGGCCCTGCTGTGGGCACAGGAATCGGGCCTGAAGTGGGCGCATCTCAGCTCGGCCCGCATTCCTGACGCCGACGCGCTGGACGCCGCCATTCTGGGTTTTCTGGTGGACGCTGGAGCCGATACCCTGGTGCTCAGCGGCTATATGCGCGAGTTGGGGCCGCGTGTGT
>JAQBPF010000156.1 GCA_028287665.1 Deinococcus sp.
GCCCTGAATGGGTTCCACCACCACGCACACCACATTGTCGGGGCCGACGCGCCGAATCAGGCTGGTCAGGGCGCTCAGGTCGCCGTATGGACTGGTCAACGCCCCCGGAACCAGTGGCCGGAACACATCCTGGTACTCGGGATTGGGCGTGAGGCTGAGGCTGCCCAGGGTTTTGCCGTGATAGCCGCTGGAAAATGAAATCTGGAATTTGGCTCTGGGTCGCCACGCTTTGGCAAACTTCAGTGCGCCTTCTATGGCCTCGGTGCCGCTGGAGCAAAAGAACACCTGAGAATCGGCGTGGCTGGGCAGTTCGCGGGCCAACAGACGCACCAAATTGGTCTGCAACGCCGCCCGCCATGGCCCCGATGACTGCTGCGGCAACCCCATCGCCCGGTTTTTGGTCAGGAATTCCTGCATAAACTCGGTCAGCACCGGCGGCATCTCACCGAAAGGCGTGGCCGCGTAGCCGGAAGCATTGATGCGCCGCACGCCGGATTCATCTTCAAGTTCCCACGGCGTGACCCGCGAAAACGGTCCGGCCAGACCCAGCAGGTCCAGCCCGAACAGGAGTTCTTCATTGCCAAATTGCTGATCCAGTCGCCGCGCCGCCGCGCCGGCAAAGCTTTCACTCAGGACATCTGAAGTGCGAATAAATCCAGCGTCTAATTCTTTACCGAGGCCCACAGTCATGCGGGCCAGTCTACCCGTCCGTGCGGAACCACGCCGGGAAAATTCGCGCCCTAGCCCACGCCTCAAGAAAGTGCGCTGAAGAATGAGACCAAAACCGCCTATTCTCTGCTTATGCGGATTGTCCGAATTCAGACCGATGCTGATGCCCAAGGGAACCAGCCCGTCCTCGCTCAGTGGGGCCAAGTTGAGGCCGACACGATTTATCTGACGCATGGCATGGGCGGAGCGCGAACCGGTCAAAGCGTGCCCCTGGCCGGGGCGGCGCTGCTGGCACCTGCCGAACCCACCAAGATTGTGTGTGTGGGCCGCAATTATCTGGACCATATTCGGGAACTGGGCAACGATAAGGCGGGGCTGCCCACCGAACCCGGTATTTTTTTGAAAGGCCCCAATGCGCTGGCCGAAGAAGGCGGCACAGTGAAAAAGCCCGACTGGACCGAGAGTTTTCATTTTGAAGGCGAACTGGCGCTGGTCATCGGGCAACGCTCCCGCGACCTGACTCCCGAGAATGCGCTGGACGCCGTGCTGGGCTACACCTGTGGTCTGGACCTGACCGCCCGTGACCGCCAGAAAACGGACCTGCAATGGTTCCGTGCCAAAGCCGCCGACCGCTTTTGTCCGCTGGGACCGTGGTTGGAAACCGACCTGAATCCAGCTGACCTGCGCGTGCAGACCCGCGTGAACGGCCAGACCCGTCAGGATGGCCGCACCAGCCAGATGATTTTTGATGTGGTGCAGATCCTGACCTACATCACCCAGTTTGTAACACTGGAACCCGGCGATGTGGTGCTGACCGGAACCCCCGAAGGCGTGGGGCCAGTGGAGCCCGGAGACAGGGTTGAGGTCGAGGTGGAAGGCGTGGGCATACTGACTACCCTGATCAGCTAGTAAGCTGACCGGATGGTTGATCTGGACATTCATTTGGACGAGATTCGCTTTAACTCCCGCGTTGCCGTTTTGGTTGTACGTGACAATCACATCTTGCTCAACCGATTCGATGGAGCGACGTTCTGGTTTACACCGGGGGGCCGAATCGGGGTGGGCGAATCCAGCGAGCAAGCCGCCCGCCGCGAGTTTTTGGAAGAAACAGGCGCGGTCTTGGGCGACCTGCGGCTGTCTTTGGTGGCTGAACTGTTTGGGCAGATGGGAGGTCAGGCCATCCACAGCTTGCAGTTTTTCTATGTGGCGGCGCACTGCCCACAACTTCCGAGCGGCAGTTTTGCCAACAAACTGGATGATGGTGTGACGTTCGGTTGGTTCGCACTGGAAGACTTGCAAACCTTGGATGTCCGGCCCACCTTCCTCGCACAGCTGTTGCCTTCCCTGCTGACCTCGCCAGAAGTGCAGCATGTGGTGGATTACCGGGAATAGGGAGAGTTAAAGGCAATTGCTTCGCTCATTCACCCCCCCAGCCCACTGCTGCGCAGCTCTACGAGTCCCCCCTCAAGGGTGAGAGAGCAACAACCCCGACACCGCCACCACATATCGTTCCCGCCCCCTTCCGTGTGAGGCCGTCGTCCACGCAGTGGGCGGGCCAATTCCACTGTCAAGACGACTGGCGATTCCGCTTCAAATGGACAAAGCAGCCGACTTAGAATGCGACAAGATCAATCCTGCCCAGTGCAACGTAAACTCCCCTGACCCCTTTGGGGGGGGCTGGGGGTGGGGGAAGAAGGCGTGGCAGAAGACCAAAGTCCTCAACCTTCACCCAACAGGGGCCAACCAAACGCCAGCGCTTCCAAGCGTAACGCCGTAGACCATAACTCCAGTCCGCCCCGCGCTACCCTAGAGCTGTGCCACAACTCCGCCGCGTTCCCGCGCTTCTTCTTGCCCTGACCTGTGGCCTGGCCGCCGCCAGCCCTGCCACTGACCTGTTTGACACCGTGACCAAAGCGGTGCAAACGGGCTATTACGGCTGGTCGACAGTCGACCGGGTGGCGCTGGCCCAGAAGTACGCGCCGATTCTGGCCGAACGTTGCGCGGCACAGGCGGAGGCGTGCGATTACGGCACTGGCCGCGCAGTCATCACGGACATGCTCAAGGAACTGGGCGACGCCCATACCAACGTGCGCGACGCAGAGGGCGCAGAGAGGCTGGCAGAAGTCAGCCAGAACAAGTCGGTGCCCCGCACCGGAGCGCGGGTGAGCCGCGTGGCGGGCGGCCTGCTGGTGGTGTCGGTCATGCCGAACAGCCCCGCCGAACGGGCTGGCGTGCGCCGTTTTGACCTGCTGACCAGCGTAAACGGCCAGCAGGCCGGAACAGATCAACCTGTCGGTTCCACTGAATTCGTCCGGCTGGAGCGGGCCAATGCCCCGATCACCGTGACGCTGCACCGGGCAGGCAGTCCCGACCGTGACCTGATCCTGACCACGCAGACCTTGCAGGCGCGTGACGAGCCGACCCTGAGCTGGGTGGGGGAGGGTGGGCGCACAGCCCTGATTCAGTATCCGACCTTTCTGTCCTCCGACAGCGCCGAACTGTTTCTGGCGCGGGTGGGCGAGGCGAAGCGGGCCAATGCCGAAGCCCTGATCGTGGACCTGCGCTACAACGGCGGCGGAAGCCTGAATGAATGTGTGGCGGCCAGCAGCGTGTTTGGCCCCACGGTGTACCGCGCCCGTTTTCAGCGGGGTGGTTTTACCTACGGCGGATTGTTGGGCGATGAGGTGCTATCACCTGTGGCCCGGATGGCCCGTCCCGACTGGCGGGTCTGGAAACAGCCGGTGGCGCTGTTGGTCGGCCCCAATACCGCGTCCTGTGCCGAGGTCTTTGCCTTCTACGCCCATACCGCCGGAGCCACCACCATCGGCGAAGTCACTCGCGGCGTGGGCAACAGTGGCGTCAATTTTCAGCCTCTGCCCGACGGCGGCGTGCTGGGCCTGACCATCCTCAAAGCCTTCGATGCCGCCGACCACCCGCTGCCTGACCACATCAAGCCCGATATCGTGGCTCCCACCGATATTGCGGCGCTGACCAGCAGCGGGCAGGACACGACGCTGGACGCCGCCCTTGACGTGCTCAAAACCCAGGTCGCGGGGCGCACAGACCCAGAAAATGAGCCACCTGCACCGCCCAAACAGAGCCTTGACGGGCGCTGAGCATCGGCGAGCCAGGGGTTGCCACTGGGGGAAGAGTCACCCTGATCTTCTCTCTCCACCTTCTTGACGATCCGTTCCTCACTCGTTGCCTTTACACTTCAGTCAGGTTATGGATTCTTTGAAGGCCCTAGCGGCGCAAGTTGGTATCGCGGATCTGTTGGGACGCGGGTTTCTCAGCGTTCTCCTCACGTTTTTAACAGCATGGGTCTTCACCTGGCGTTTCATTCCCAGTGTGCGGGCCTTTGCCATTCAGATGGGATGGGCCGATCAGCCCAATGCCCGCAGGCTCAATAAGGAACCGCTGCCCAATGCGGGCGGCCTGGCCATTTTTGCCGGATTTATCCTGAGTGTGGTGGTGGCGTGGGCCCTGCGCCCCATCGTGGTCGAAGTCGTGAATATTCAGGTCTTGGCCATCCTGCTGGGCGGGTCCCTGTTGGTGCTGACCGGATTTATCGACGATCAGTTCGGCCTGTCGCCGCTGTCGCGTCTGCTGGTGCAAACGCTGGCCGCTTTTCTGCTCATCGTCAATGGTCTTCGCATCGATCTGAACGCCATTCCTTTCATTCCCACACTCCCGGACGGCCTGAATATTCCCCTCAGCAACCTGATCACCCTGGTCTGGATCGTGGGTCTGACCAACTCCGTGAACCTGCTGGACGGCGTAGACGGCGTGGTGGGCGGCGTGGGCTTTGTGGTGAGTATGGTCTTGCTGTTCACGGCGGCCCAGTTTCCGGACCGGGCTGCCGCCGTCATCTTGCTGGCCGGGTTGGCAGGCGCGACGCTGGGCTATCTGCGGCACAACTTCAATCCCAGCCGCATCATCATGGGTGACACCGGCTCTTACCTGATCGGCTATACGCTGGCTGCCGTGAGTCTGCTGGGAACCCTGAAATTCAGCGCTGGGGCCAGCCTGATCGTGCCCCTGATCGTGTTGGCCCTCCCGGTGCTGGATACCACCCAGGTCGTGAT
>JAQBPF010000227.1 GCA_028287665.1 Deinococcus sp.
ACCCTCTCTGTGTAGGTCAGGCCACTTCACTTCGGAGGCGTTCCTGCCGAGGTTTTCCCATGTCTACTTCCACTGCGGTGCTTCACACTGCTGATCCTCTTCAGCTTCTTCAGCGGTCTTTTGCCCGCCTGGGCATGCGCGTGCTGGCGGCTCCCACCCACCTGGCGCGTTGGGGCCGCCGCGCCTCTCCCTTTGCTATCGATGTGGCCCGTGACGCACACGGCGAACATTTCCTGATCCGCCTGCCCGAAGAAGCGGCCCCCGAACTGCTGACCCTGGACGTGCGCCCCGAACTGCGCCAACTGCTGTTGCTGGCCCGCGTGGGAGACCGCAAAGACAAGTTCCTGTGCGGCTTTGATGAACGGCATCTGTTTACCGCTGCCGTGCCCGGCCAGAGCGTGCGCGACGTGGTTGGGGCCATGAACGCCCTCAAGCCCACGCCCATTCAGGTCAGTGAGGCGCACTTGAGGGTGCGGAGCAAAGACCGTCTGCGCCGCCGTAATGCTGCCTTTGTCCGTCAGGGTGAATGGTTTTTTGCCCCCACACCTGACCTGATCGTGCCTGCCCAGCGGGTGCGCCGCAATGAACCCCTGACGCGCGGTGCAGGCAGCAAACCCCACCTCTGTGCTGAGGCTGCCCGCCTGGGCGGCGAACCGGTGATGGCCTGCGCCAGACGGCCCAATGGGATTTCTATGGAACGGTACGCCCACCTGATCCAGTCCAATCCCAAGGCCCGCGCCTGGAACTGGCAATCCTTTCAGCGCAACCCCGAACTGTACGTGCGCGGCGATGTCCGCCACAAAGACCATGCCACTTTGCACCTGCCCTTCTGGCACCGGGTTCTGATGAACACGGAAAACGAGGCAGGAGGCAGACAGTTCGTGGCCTTTTTGGACTGAGCCGCCACAGACCACCCACGACAGATCGGATGCCGCACTGCATCAGATGCAGGGCGCTGACGGGCCTTCCCGCAGAATCTGGGGCTATGGAACATCAGAGGACCAGCGGCGGTTCAGGCAGGCAGAGAGCGGTGGTTCTCGGTCTGCCTGTTCTACCGGAGCGGCGCACCCAGCAAATTGACCGTCGTGGCCGGCAGCGATTCTCCAAAGGCGGTGTAGCGTCGGCCAATACCGGGGTCGCCGTGTCCAGACAGCACCGTGACATGGGGCGTGCCCTCTACTTTCACGTCCAGCAGCGCCAGTCGGCCCGTTTCGTAGGCTCCGAGGTCGATGTAGATGTGGCGGTACAGGCGCGTGGGGTGACGTACAGGCGTATGGCCGTGCACGCTGTATGTCACCCCTTCGGGCATGGCAAAGGGTCCCTCGAAGGGGCGCAGCCACAGTGCCGCCGACAGCGGATTGGGGTACTGCTGGTGCTTGACGGGCGGCGCGGCGTGCGAGACCAACACACTGGGTTCGGCAGGCGCTTCGTCATGAATTTCGCCGTCTGCGGTCACGAAGACCACCCGCTTGAGCTGCTCCAGATATGAGGTCAGCAGCGGAGGAAACTTCTCCAGGGTCAGGCCGCCCAGCTCGCGCCTGACGCTGTCGCCGCCGTTGCCCATCCACCACTGATAGCCCTCCATGGCCTTGCGGTAATCGCCCAGATCGTGCGTGCCCGTGTAGCGGGTGTACCACTTCATGCCTTCTTCGGCCATGCGTTCGTGGTTGCCCATCAGCAGCGTGGCGCGGCCCTGCTCTTTGAGATTCAGCAGCAGTTGCACCGTTTCCATGCTGTGCCGTCCCCGGTCTATGGCGTCCCCCAGACTCAGAAAATGGGCATCGGGGTAACGTTCGGCAGCGGCGCTCAGCAGGTCGGCGCGTCCGTGCAGATCGGGCACGATCAAGACTTGGCGGCTCATGCGTCCCCGCTTTCGGGGCCGTCTTCCAGTTCATCGCTAAAGTCCAGCAGCGTCTGTTTGCTGCGTTCTCTGAGCAGGCGTGCGCCGTCGGCATCGGGCACAAAGGTCACCTGACCGCCCTGCACCCGGACCTGATAGGCGGCCCCGTCACAGGCTCCGGGCAACCATTCCGCAGGCAGCTGAAAAGTGCGTCCCTGAAGGTCTTCTACGTCGGCCAGACCTGCTTCCTCGTCCAGCACATCAATGACCAACACATTAGGGGCCATCTTATTCAGGGGATCGGGGGCGGCAGAACCAGACATGTGCGGCAGTGTAGCGCCGAGTACAGGTTCAGGCTTTGAATGAGGTCGCCTCTGTGCCGCTCAGATCACCGCACAAGTCTACTGGGTCCCTCCGCCACGCTGAAGGATTGGCTCAGTCTTAACCGTTGTGGGCCAACTTCTGGTGGACGCGGGACTGTCCCCTGTGCCTTAACCTGTGCCCGTGTCTGAGTCGTCCAAAGCCCGAACTGTTCCCAATTCTTCCCGCCGCCACTTTTTGCGTGGGGTGCTGGGCAGCGGCGCAGCTCTGGGCCTGCTGGGTGGAGTCGGCGTAGCCCAGAGTTACCGCCACGGTGTAACCCGCTCCACGCGCACGTTGCCGGGTCTGCAAACGCCCCTGCGCGTGGCCTTCCTGACTGACCTGCATTACGGGCTGTTTATTGATGCAGGCAACGTGCAGACCTGGGTAGAGGCCACCAATGCCGAGCGGCCCGACCTCGTGCTGCTGGGCGGCGATCAGTTGGATTACCGCACCGATGGCCCACCTACGCCGCTGCTGGAGCAGTTGCAGCGGTTGCGTGCCCCGCTGGGCGTGTACGGCGTGTGGGGAAACCATGATTACGGCAGCTTCGGCTTTTACGGCAACAAGCATTACGGCCCAGCCCGGCCCGATTGGGAAGCCCGGCGGGAATCGTTGCGTGAGGCGTTTGCAGCGGCTGGGGTCGCCATCCTGCGCAATGAGGGCCGTGCTGTGCGGTCCGATCTGCACATTGGCGGCACAGACGACCTCTGGCACGGCGAGCCTGATGCGGTTGCGGCGATGGCAGGTGCCGAAGGCCGCGCCCGGCTGCTGGTCAGCCACAACCCGGACCTCTTGCCCGATCTGCCCGCGCCTGTAGGACTGGTGCTGTGCGGCCACACGCACGGCGGACAGGTGCGGCTGCCGCTGCTCGGTGCGCCTGTGGTGCCCAGCCAGTACGGCCAGAAATACGCGATGGGCTGGGTCACGGGGGCACACGCCACGCCCGCCTATGTCAGCCGGGGGCTGGGCGTCAGCGGTCTGCCGATTCGCAACCTGTGTACACCAGAAATCGCCGTGTTGACGTTGAACCCGGCGTAGAACAGGCGGCTCAGGGACTG
>JAQBPF010000507.1 GCA_028287665.1 Deinococcus sp.
TACTCGCGGATCACGTCGCTGGCCTGCTTGTTCAGCACGATCAGCCGCTCGGCGCTGTAGTTTCTGACCTCTGCCGGGGCGGGCAGGCCAAATTGCTGAACGCTGTTGTTCAGCTTCCTCAGCGTGACGTCCAGATCGGTATACAGCGTGCTGTACAGGCTGTACTGGTTGGCCTGGCTGGGAAAGGTGCGGGCATGGGTGGCGAGGACGGCCTTGCCGAAGGTATTGCCCATCAGCACGACGTTCCTGGCACCGCTGGCCGTCGGCACACTCACCAGATGGTCGCCGTCGGCGTTGATGGCGTCTGCCGAGGGGGGCTGGAGGACGCTGCTGAACTGCGGGTACGTGTTGATGTAGGCGCGGGCGTCGGCGTCGTCCTGGGTGTCCTGCCGCTCCTGAACAGCCCGTTCGTCGGCAAAATTCTGGGCGGTGATGACTTTGCCGCCGTTTTTCACCGCCTCCATGAACTGCGCGGGCGTCACCATGTCGCTGCCCGCAGGCGCGGTTCCGCCGAATTCGGGCTGCGCCTTGGAGAAGGCGGTCAGGGCCGGGTCGTCTCCGGGAGGATTGCCGCCCCCGCCGGATGATCCGCAGGCGGCCAGCGTGAGGGTAAGCAGGAGTAAAAGGGGATGCAGTTTGGACATGAGGATCTCCCTGCGGATCGGCGGGCTGGAATCAGCCGTGAGGGGGCGAGGAAACAACGGGATGCGTCAGCGCAGTGCCGCAGCGCGTGCAGAAGCGGGCGTAGGGCGAGGTGATGGGGGCGCCGCACTGCAGGCAGGCCTCCAGCAGCCACGTGCCGTCGTTCACGCAGTACAGCTCGCTGGAGGCGATGGGGACGGCGCGGGCGCAGTGGGGGCAGAGCCGGTAAGCCAGCGGGGGGGAGGGCGTGATCCCGGCACCGGGGGAACCCTCTGCTTCTTTGCGGCTGGTCTTCACGGTTGACCTCCTGTGGGAGATGAAGAGAAGGGTGCGGTTCTCACCGGACGCGGCGGAGGGTCTGGCTCTTGCTGTCGGAGACGTACAGCCGCTTATTGAAATAGGCCAGGCCCGCCGGTTCGTCGAAGGTGGCGGCGTTGACCCTGCCGTCGGCGGCCCCGGCCACGCCGCACAAGCCGGCCGCCGTGCCCACCGTGCCGTCCGGGGCGACGCTGCGGATGCAGTGGTTGCCGCTGTCGGCCACGTAAACGGTGCCGTTCTCGTCCACGGCGATCCCCGCCAGTCTCCCGAAACGGGCTGTCTGCCCCGGGCCGTTCGCGTCCCCCCCCACGCCCGCCTTGCCCGCCAGGGTCGAGACCTCGCCTGCAGGCGTGACCTTGCGGACGGTGTAGCCGTCGGTCACGTACAGGTTCTCAGCGCGGTCCATCGCCAGGCCACGGGGAGCGCTGAAGCGGGCGGCTCCACCCACCCCGTCCACGCTGCCCGGCTGCCCGGCCACGCCCGCGATGGTGGACACCGTATCCCCGTAGATGCGCCGCAGGGTGGAATTGGCGGTATCGGCCACAAATACATCGCCGGTGCGGGTGTTGGCGACGATGCCTTCGGGGCGGTTGAACCGGGCGCTGGCCGCCGGGCCGTCCGCCGCGCCGCATGTATAGGCCTGGCCCGCCACCGTGACAGCCTTGCGGTTGCCGTTCAGCGGATAACGGGTCAGTTTCCGGATCACGCAGGAATCGTCCTCAGTCCAGTAGGCGTAAGCCTCGTACGCGTCGTCGGAATACCCGACGGCGATGCCCTGGGGAGCGCGCACCCTGGCCGTACTCGGGTCGCCGTCCACGCTGCCGCTCTCGCCCTTGCCGATGGCTGTGCCCACCGGATTGTCGGCGTAGCCCACCTGCGCGTAACGGATGTTCTCGGTCAGACCCGCGATATACAGCAGCACCTCGTTGTTCGGTCCTCCTGTGGTGGCGGCCAGTCCCACCGGGTAATTGAAGGTGGCCTGGGCGCCCTTGCCGTCCGCGCTGCCGCGCACGCCCACCTGTCCGGCGAAGGTGTCCACCGTGGTGAAGGTCAGGGGGATGGGCTGGGGATCAGGCTTCGGGTCAGGGGCAGAGCTGGACCCGCCGGAGCAGGCGGTCAGGACCAGCAGGGTCAGGCTGAGGACGCTGGGCAGAGGGTTCATGGGGTCTCCTGAGCTGGGCGGTCGGAAGCTGAACCGGGGCAGGGGTGATCCCGGTATGTGAACGGTCGCTTCCGATTAAGGGGAGAGGCCGCACCCGGGCATCGGCCCCTCACTCAGTCGATCCGGACTGGTTCGGGCACCAGCCGCCACAGTTGGCACGCTCCGTCCGCATAGGTCGAACCGGGATTCAGGGCCAGGGTGGTCGTGCAGTGATCGGCATCAAGGTACTGGCCGTTGACTTTGAGCTGCAGGCGGCTCCAGCCGTTGCCTGCCGGAACCAGCCGCCACAACTGGCAGGCCCCGCCTGCATAGGTCGACCCCGAATTCAGACCGATCGGGGAAGAGCAGTAATTGGCGTCCAGAAACTGCCCGCCCGACTTGAGCTGAACGCGCGACCAGCCCCCTCCTGCGGGAATGAAGCGCCAGGCCTGACATGCGCCGCCCGCGTAGGTCGACCCCGGATTCAGCGTGACCCGGGTCGTGCAGTTCGCGGCGTCGAGGTAGTGTCCATTCGACTTGAGCTGAAGGCGGTAATAGGCTGGTGACTGGGCACTTGACTGGGCACTGGCCACCAAGACGGCGAGGGCGGCGAGGAGAACGGTGCGGCGTGGGGTGAGGGCAAGAGGCATGGTTGCTCCTGGTTTCCCTGAGTGGGAAAGAGCCACGAACGCAGGGACGCCCGCAGGATGAGGAGAAGGGGGCAACGTGCTGACGCAGGCCTGGGCCTTCCTCACTGGGGGGCGGCACCTCCTTTCCCGTTCAGGGTGAGGGAGGTACCGTGAGACGCGCGTCAGAAAATCAGGGAATTGCGCCGGAAGGTGCCGCAAGAAAATCAGCCCAGCGTTCGGGCAGCCGCTCCCCGACGTCCAGCAAGCGCTCGCGGGCTTGCCTATAGAGCCGGTTCAGGCTGCGGTGATCCTGGCCTGCACGCAGCGCCTTCAGGGTGAGGTGCAGGGCCGCTTGGTCATAAGGATCCATGTCCAGCAGGAGGCGGCCCAGCCGGGTCGCCTCGTCCGGATTCCCCGCGAGCAGCGCCCCCGCCCGCTCATACAAGGCATGCGACAGGGCGTACCGCACGCCGTCATCGCGTGGCTGGGTGTCCACGCCGTCCAGCCACGGGCCGCGCCACAGCCGCACGTCGCCGCCCATCAGGAAGTCTTCGGCGTCGCTCGCCACGTCGCCCAGCGCGTACCCCCGGGGGCCAGTCAAGATCAACCCGGCGCCGTAGGCCTCCCGCAAGTGAAACACGAGATCCCGGAGCGCCGCATCCGCCCGAACCTCGTCGTGACCGGGGGAGAGCAGGTCGAGCAGATCAAGACGCGGCACCTCCGGGCGGCCCGCGAGCCGCGCTTCCAAGAGGCTGGTCAGCAACTCATGGCGCTTGCGGCCCCGTACCGCTTCCATGCTCCCCGGGACGCCGCAACGCAGGGCACCCAGCACCTCCAGCCGGAGACCCGGCTCGCCCGGAGGGTGCTGGCTGGCCGGTCCCGGTTCCGCTGTTTGTTTCAGGGTCAGTTCGGGGAACAGCCGCTGGGCCAAGTCGACGCTCGCTCCGAGCCCCCACTGCTCGAACCACGCCAGCCGTTCACGGGCCCCGGGGAGATCGCCGCGCAACTGGTCGAGTTCCAGGCCAGCGCGGTGCGCAGCCAGCTGGTCGCCCATCTCCCACGCCAGGGTCTGAGCAAGGTCGAAGGCTTTCAGCGCCTCCTGCGGGCGGTGCAGGGCGAGCAGGGCACTGCCGCGTGCCGCCTGTGCCGCCTGATGCATCTGAGGCATGTCCAGCTGCTCGGCCAGCGCGGCGCCCTGATCGGCCAACGCCAGGGCGGACGCAGGCTGACCGGCCCAACGCTCGGCCAGGGCGGCGATCGGCAAGCTCTC
>JAQBPF010000291.1 GCA_028287665.1 Deinococcus sp.
CCGCTGCGGGCCATGCCCACGCCTGCCCACAGGCCCGGTTCCACCATCAAATCCTCGCCCACGCCCGACAGCATTTCGATCTGGCGCTGCTGGCCCACGCCGTCCACATGGGCATAACTCGCCACGAACGCCGCCCTCACTGCGGGGTCAACCCGGCTGATCAGGCGTTCGGCGGCGGCGCGGGCCTCGGCCTCGGTTTCGCGCACGATGACGTGGGTTCGCAGGCCGTATCGTAGCTTGCGTCCGGTCTGGGCCTCCAGCGCCCGCATCTGTGCCATGCGCTCGGCCAGCATGTCTTCGCGCTCGCCCCACATCAGGTACACGTCGGCCAGATCGGCGGCAATCTGCTGGGCTACCGGAGAAGCGCCGCCAAAATACAGCGGAATAGGCTGTACGGGGGCGGGGTCTAGGACGGCCTTATCAAAGGAATACAGGTCAGATTTGAATGACTGCGGCGGCGGCTGCGTCCATAGCTGCCGCAGGATGGTCATAAATTCGCGGGTGCGCTCATAGCGGCGGGTGTGATCCTCGTTGTCGCCGTACATGGCATTTTCGGCGGGGCTGCTGCCGGTCACGATGTTCAGGCGCACCCGCCCCGGAAACAGGTTTTGCAGCGTCGCCAACATCTTGGCGTACATGGCCGGATGAAACATACCGGGCCGCACCGCGATCAGGAGCGCCGGATCGCTGGCGGCGGTGCGGGCCAATGCGGCCACTGCCGCCGTGTAGTTTTCATGCTCGGAGTGGTAGTTTGTGGCGGTCAGCAGGGCGTCGAACCCGGCCTCGCCTGCCGTCTCGATCAGGCTGGAAATGTAGGGCAGCGTGGGCTTACGCGGCGGCTTTTCGCGGGTGCCGATAAATTCGCCGTCGCGGGAGAGTTGCAAGAACCACAGGAATTCGGACTGGGAAGGTTGGGTCATGGGGGATAACCTCTGTCAGTGGTGAGTGGTCAGTGGGAAAGGATGGGGAGCGTGGAGGGTGGATCGTGGTCAGGGATAAAAAACACGGGGTCTTGGTTTTTCGCCTTTCTCACTCACCACTGACTACTTACCACCCACGGTTTTCACGCCTTCACTCCGCCCGCCGTCAGCCCAGCCACAAAGCGTTTCTGGAACACGGCGATCAGGATAACGATGGGCACGGTGGCGATGACCACAGCGGCGGCGATCAGCGGCCACGGAAAGGCGAATTCGCCCTGATACAGGGTGACACCCACCGAAACGGTTCTCATGCTCAGGCGAGTATTGAAGCTGAGCGCCAGCAGGAACTCATTCCAGGAATTCACGAACACCAGCAGCGCTGCCGTGACCACACCGGGGGCCGACAGTGGCAAGACTACGCGGGTCAGTGCGCCCAGACGGGTGGAACCGTCTACCATCGCCGCCGATTCGAGGTCACGGGGAATGGAACTGAAGAAGGCCACCAGCGTCAGAATGGCCACGGGCAGGCTGAGGGCCGCATAGGGCAGAATCAGTGCCGGATACGAGTTGAGCAGTGACGCGCCGCGCATCAGCCGGAACAGCGGCACCAGCAGGCTGACCACCGGGAACATGGAAAAGGCCACCACCACGGTCAGCAGCACGCCCCGGCCCCGGATGTTCAGGCGCGACAGGGCGTAGGCGGCGGGTGCGGCCACCACAATGGCCAGCACGGTACTCAGGAGGCTGACGGTGAGGGAATTGAAGAAAAAGCGGGCAAAGGGTTGCTCGGTAAACACCTGCGCGTAATTGGCAAAATTCAGCGCTCCCGGCAGGTATTGCACCGGAAACTTCTGCAATTCCCCCTCCGTTTTGATGGAGGTCAGCACCATCCAGATGAAGGGAAAAAAGCCGCCGATGATCAGGGCGCTGAGGCCCAGCCAGCGGCCCGCCCGCTCCAGTGGGGTCAGGCGTGGGGGTGCGTCTTCCATCTCAGTCCCCCCCGCGCACGAAGCGCACGTACACGGCAGTTACGGCCAGACTGACGGCAAAGAGGGCCACACTGAGGGTCGCCGCATAGCCAAAGTCGAGGAACTCGATAGAGGTGCGGTAGATGTACACGCCTAACGTTTCCAACAACCCCTGCGCCGGGGCCTGCTGAATGAAGGTGTAGGGAATATCGAAGACCTGCACGGCGCTGATAGACCGGAAAATGAAGGCCACCGCGAGACTGGGGGCCAGCATGGGCAAGATGATGCGGAAGAAGGACTGCACCCGCGTTGCGCCGTCTACATCGGCAGCCTCGGTGAGTTCGCGGGGAATGCCTTGCAAGCCGCCCAGCACGATCAGGGCCACAAAGGAACTGGTTTTCCAGACAATCGTGATGACCATGGCCGCCACCGCCAGCCCCGGCGTAGACAGCCAGCGCAGCGGTTCCTGAATGATGTGGGCACGCACCAGCAGGTCGTTGAACACGCCGTACTGACCGTTGAAGAGCCAGGCGAAAATCAGCCCCGTAATGACCGGGGGCATGGCCCACGGCAGCAGCAAGGCCACCCGTGCAATGCCGCGAACCCGGCTGGGCGTGTGGGCGGCCAGAGCCATCGGAATGCCGACCAGGAATGATCCAGCCACGGTCAGCACGCCAAAAAACAGGGTATTTCTCAGCGCTTGCCCAAAGCGGGGGTCACCAAACATCTGCACGTACTGTTTGAAGCCCACGAACGGCGTGCCCAGCCCTGGCTCGGTCAGCTTGTTGACAAACAGGCTGTCGCGCAGGGTCGTGATCATGGGAAAGAGCAGCACGCCGCACAGCAGCAGCGCGGCGGGAGCCAGCAGCATCACGGCCAGCCAGCCCTCGGACGGCTCGCGGCGGAAGCGGTGCGGCTTGGCCGGAAGCGAGGTGGATCGAGAAGGAAGAGCCATGCACAGACCTCGCTTTGAGAGGAATTGAATCGATTTAGACGGCTGGAAGGGAGCATCTGAGGGTCGAAGGTCTCAAGGGCTGAGGGCAAAAACATGGGGCTGTTCTCCCCAGCTTTCTCCTTTCTCAGTCCCCTTGACCCTCAGACCAGCGCTCCTACTTCAGCAGAGGTTCCAAGTCCCGCTGCATCTCGTTCAGCGCGGCGTCTACCGTCTTGCTTCCAGCCACCGCTGCCGACACGTTGTTGCGGATGATTTCGCTGAC
>JAQBPF010000305.1 GCA_028287665.1 Deinococcus sp.
GCAAAGGCCAGTTTGGCGTCGTCTATATCAACGGCAATCACGCTGGCACCGTGCGCTTTGGCGATCATGATGGCCGACAGCCCTATACCGCCGCAGCCGTGCACCGCCACCCATTCGCCGCCCCGCACCCGCCCCTGCTGCACCACAGCCCGGAAGGAGGTGGCGAAGCGGCAGCCCAGGCTGGCAGCCGTCACAAAGTCCATGCTGTCCGGCAGGCGCACCAGATTCTGATCTGCGAATTCCAGCGCCACATATTCGGCAAACGATCCCCAGTGGGTAAACCCTGGTTGAAATTGCCGCTCACAGACCTGCTGGTGCCCTGCCTGACACTGAGAGCAGCGCCCGCACCCGCAGACAAACGGCAGAGTGATCCGGTCACCGACCGTCCAACGCTGTACCTGTGTGCCCACCGCCACCACGGTCCCGGCCAGTTCGTGGCCCGGAATATGCGGCAGGGCAATATCGGGGTCATGGCCCATCCAGCCGTGCCAGTCGCTGCGGCACACACCTGTGGCCCCCACCTGCACCACCACGCCAGACTCGGTGGGGGTCGGATCGGGCACCGTGACCAGTTCGGGCCGCTCGCCAAACGCGGTGTACATGACGGCTTTCATGCCCAGACTCTAGCGGGCCGGAGCGTACAGAGGCCCGGACGGGACAGCGCAGGTCACTCCTGGGTGTGCTCTTGCCCTTTCTGGGGGCCGACCAAGCGGGTCAGCATGGGCCAGTAGTGACTGGGGAGCAGGCGGGGGCCAGCGCATCCACGATCCGGGCCTCATTGCGCACCAGCACACGCGGGCGGCGCTGCTCGGCGGCATTCAGAATGATGTTGGCGGCCCGTGCAGATGGCAACCTCAGCAGGCGGTTGGCTCCTTCTCTTCCGGTGCGGCTCTGGGCCTCACTGATGCTGGGCGTCCACCGCCGCGTTGTTGGAACTATTGGTGCGCACACCGCCGGGATGCACCACGGTCACGCCGATGCCACTGGGAGCCAGTTCGTGCCGTAACACTTCAGAAAAGTCGCGCACAGCGAATTTGCTGGCACTGTAAGCCCTCTGCTTGCTGGGGCCAACACTGCCGTACAGACTGGAAATATTGACGATCTGCGATCCCAACGACGACCGGAACGGCGGCAAAAACGCCCTGCACATCGCTACCACAGCCCGAAAATTCACGCTCTGCACCTGCTCGAACGTGCCGCCCAGCGCGATTCCAGCATTGTTGATCAGCAGCGAAACCCGTCCGTGTGCCCCCAGAACCTCCTGCTCCAGCGCGGGAATCTGGGCCGTGCGGCTGAGGTCGAACGGGTGGGAACTGACCTGTAGGGCCGGATGGTGCGTCCGGAGATTCTCCGCGGCCCGCAGCAATCCACCCGCAGCCCGGTCTATCAGGGCCAGGTGGCTGCGGCGTGCGGCCAGGGCCATGCTGAGCGTCTCGCCAGTTCCGCTGGCCGCCCCGGTCACCACCGCTCCCCCGTTGTCAACGATGTACGGAGGCGTCATGCGGCCCCATGAGGAGTGACACGGGGACTGAGGGAGCGGCCAAGGGGCTGGAGCCGCGTGGGGCTGAGACGAACCTGATATTCGCCCGGATCGAAGCGGCGCACGGCCTGCCGGAACTGTGCCGCCCGCTGAGGCCACAGGGTGCTGTTGCGGCCCTGAGCATCCAGGTAATAGCTGGTGCAGCCGCCCTGGACCCACACCGAGTCTCGCAGCCGGGTCTGAAGCCCTTCACTGTAGGCCTGCTGAGCGTCTAGGCGCGGCTCCAGGGCCGCCAGATGGTGCGCGTCCATGTGGTCCAGTGCCTGCAACACGTAGTCGATCTGCGCCTCGATGATGTACACGATGCTGTTGTGCCCCAGCGCCGTATTGGGGCCGACCAGCATGAACAGGTTGGGAAAGCCCGCCACAGCTGTGCCGCGCAGCGCCTCCATATGGTCGCTCCACGCTTCGGCCAGAGAGCGGCCACCGCGCCCGAAGATCAGGCGGGCCACCGGGGGCTGGGTGGCGTTGAACCCGGTGCCGCCAATCAAAACGTCAAAGGAACGGCGAGTCCCATCAGCAGTGATGACCTCCTGGCCGCGAATTTCGGTGATGGCCTCGGTCACGAGTTCCACGTTGGGCTGCTGCAAAGCCGGGTAATAGTCATCGCTGACCAGAATGCGCTTGCAGCCGAGGCGGTAGCGGGGCCGCAGCTTGGCCCTCAACACGGGGTCGCTGATCTGGGCTTCCAGATGCTGGTGACCCAGGCGCTCCACGAGCGCGCCCACCCTCCGGTGAGAGAAACTGAGGAACCGGGCCTCGGCCACCCCAAAAACCCACTGCCGCGCCGCCCGTTGCAGCAGTGGAAAGCGCTGGAACAGTTCGCGTCTGCGCTGGCTGGTGGGCCGGTCGAGGCGCGGCATGACCCACGGCGGGGTGCGCTGGAACACGGTCAGTTGCTCGGCCACCCGCTGCACCTCGGGCACAAACTGAATGGCCGACGCACCGGTGCCGATCACGGCCACCCGCTTGCCCGTCAGGTCTACGGCGTGGTTCCAGCGGGCCGAATGAAAGCGCTCGCCTGCAAAGCTGTCCAGGCCAGGAATCGCGGGCCACTTGGGGTCGATCAGGGGCCCATGTCCGGAAATCAGGACGCGGGCGGTGTACGCGCCCTGACTGGTCTGGATGTGCCACAGCTGTTCGGCTTCATCCCACTCGGCCCGCATGACCTCATGCCCAAAGCGGATGCGGGGCAGGATGCCCGATTCGGCAGCCGTTTGACGCAAATAGGCCAGAATCTCGGGCTGGCGGGCGTAGCGGTGGGACCACGCTGGATTGGGAGCAAACGAGAAGGAATACAGGTC
>JAQBPF010000312.1 GCA_028287665.1 Deinococcus sp.
CGTGCCAGCGCCCATGATCACCAATCGCCACCACGGCGAACACGCCCATCGGCAGCGCCTTGCCGTCTGGAACGCTGATATTGGCGGTGGGCCAGCCGATGGTGCGGCCCAACTGATCGCCGTGAACCACCACGCCCTGTGCGTCGTAATGGCGGCCCAGCAGGCGGCGTGCGCCGTCTACATCGCCTGTTTTCAGGTATTCCCGGATGCGCGTACTTTTGATGTCCTCGCCGCCCAGTCCGTGAATCGGCACGACCACCACTTCCGGCGCAACTTCGGCCAGGTCTGCCGCGCTGCCTGCCCGCCCGCGCCCGAAATGAAAGTCTTCGCCCACGACCACCGTGCGGGGCCGCAGCAACCGCAGATCATCCAGAAACGCCTCTTTGGGACGGGCGGCAAATTCGGCGGTAAAGGGTACGGCCACCGTTTCATCCACGCCGTAGCGGGCCAGCAGTTCCAGCTTTTCGGGCAGGGTCGACAGGAATTCCACGCCCTGAGTCAGCACGCGGGTCGGTGGGTCGAAGGTGTAGACCACGCTCGGCACGCGGTGTTCCCGCGCTTTGGCCTTCAGTTGGGCAATCAGGGCCTGGTGCCCCAGATGAATGCCGTCGAAGCTACCGATGGCGACCACCGTTTCGGTATCGGGGCGCTGACCAGGCGAGATAAAGGTCTTCATTGGGCAGTACCCGCCGCCAGCATTTGCACACCGAACAGGGCCGCCGTGATCGTGGCTGCGCTGCCCACCAGCGTGCCGTCGCGCAGGCCGTCCAGCACAGCCTGTGGAGGCATCCACAGCACCTCTATCTCCTCGTCGTCGTCCATCGGCAGGCGGGAGTCGCGCAGGTTGCGGGCGGCGAACACGTACAGCAGTTAGTCGCAGAAGCCGGGGCTGGAATAAAAGCGGGTCAGCAGCGTCATATCGGCATCCAGGCCCGCTTCTTCCTGCAACTCGCGGCGGGCGGCCTGCTCCGGCGTTTCGCCCTCATCGATCAGGCCCGCCGGGGCTTCCACCGTATGCGCGTTCACGGCCCGCCGAAGCTGGCGCACCAGCAGCATCTCGCCCGCGTCGTTGAGGGCCAGAATAGATACCGCAGCGGCGTGCCGGATCACTTCCCATTTGCCTTCTTGCAGTTCCAGGCGCAAAATCCGCCCGTCATAGATGACCTTGGTGCCGCCTTCCTGCGAATCGCTCATGACCGCATTCTGGCAGAGCGGCAGACCGGGGAGGCAGGCAGGGTTACGGTTTCCTGGCGTATTGGCCCTGGCAGCCGCTCTATCTGCCAGAATCGCCGCATGTTGACCCGACAGCAGTTGGAGGCGCGTGAGGCGGCCACCCTCGCGCCCTACGCGACCTTCAGCGCCGATTCGCGGGGGCGGGTCTACCCGGAAGCCGAAAGCACGACCCGTACCGCCTTTCAAAAAGACCGTGACCGCGTACTGCACACCACTGCTTTCCGGCGTCTGGAAGCCAAAACACAGGTGTTTCTGAACGCACAGGGCGACCACTACCGCACCCGCCTCACGCACACGCTGGAGGTGGGGCAGGTGGCCCGCTCGGTAGCGCTGACCCTGGGTCTGAATGAAACATTGGCTGAAACACTGGCGCTGGCACACGACCTGGGGCACCCACCCTTCGGACATGCGGGCGAGCGTGTGCTGAACGCGCTGATGGCCGAGCACGGCGGCCCGACTGCTGGTGGCTTTGACCACAACGGGCAGGCCCGCCGAATCGTGACCCTGCTGGAAGACCGCTACGCCGATTTTCCCGGCCTGAATCTGAGCCATGAAGTGCTGGACGGCCTGAACAAGCATGACCGCGCCGGATTGGAGCGCCCCAGCCTGGAAGCCCAGTTGGTGGATGCCGCCGACGCGCTGGCCTACACCGCGCACGACTTGGATGACGGTCTGCGAAGTGGCCTGATCACGCCCGCTCAACTGGCTGAGTTGCCCCTCTGGAACGAGTTGTTGGCCCGTGTGCCCACCGCCGCCCCCGACCTGACCGAGCGAGACCGCCGCACCCTGCACCGCGAGTTGCTGGGCTGGCTGATCTCTGACCTAAGCCAAGCCAGTGACGCGGCGATTGCGGCCAGCGGGGTTGCGACGGCTCAGGCTGCCCGCCAACATCCGGTGCGCCTGATCACCTACAGCCCTGCCATGCGTGATCTTCTGCGCGATACGGCCACCTTTTTGCGCGAAAACCTGTACCGACACTGGCGAGTCGAAATGCAGGTGGAGCAGGCCACGCGGGTGCTGGAAACGATGTTCCGGGCTTTTCTGGCCCGCCCGTCTATGCTACCTCCCACCGTCCGTGCCCGTGCCGAGGCCGAGGGCTTGCCCCGCGCTGTGTGCGACTTTGTGGCCGGAATGACCGACCGATATGCCCTCGAAACGTACAGCCTGATCACGCCGCCCTGAGTGCGGGGCCGCCTGGCCCGTTGACACCCTGCCCCGCCCCTGATACATTGATCCCCGCCCGCCAGAACGGGGGCGCAGCGTGAGAATGCTGATTCTGTGTTGGTCAACCATGTTGGCTCAGTACAGTCGGTGCGCGGGTGTAGCTCAGTTGGTTAGAGCGCACGCCTGATAAGCGTGAGGTCCCCAGTTCAAGTCTGGGCATCCGCACCAAGAGAAAGATTCCCCGTCATAGGCGGGGTTTTTTGTTGTTTGTACTGTGAGGCTTCGGGCAGGCTTTCGGCTGGATAGTGGCGAAAGCGTAGGGTCATCAGCCCGGCAGCTTACCTCCAGCGCATATCTTCACCCAACAGCACAGCGCCGGAGTTTCTGCCCACTCCGGCGCTGTATTCTAGCTTTGTATTTTTGGGTCTCAGATCAGGCTCAGTTGCTCTCCGCCTTCCAGGTGGGCCAGATGGTCAGGCAGGTTGCCGGGTTTATCCATCACGATCTGCTCGGCCTTGTAGCTGCTGCGCACCAGCGGCCCCGACACAATTTCCAGGAAGCCCAGCTTCATGCCTTCCTCGCGGATGTTGTCGAATTCGGCGGGCGACACGTAGCGCACGACAGGAAGGTGGTGCATGGTAGGGCGCAAATACTGCCCGAAGGTCAGCACATCTACCCCGGCGGCGCGGCAGTCGCGCATGGCCTCGCTGATTTCCTCGCGGGTTTCGCCCAGCCCCAGCATGATGCTGGTTTTGGTGATCACGTCGGGGCGGGCCTGCTTGGCGTGGGCCAGCACCGCCAGCGTCTGGTCATAACTGGCCCGAATATCGCGCACAGGGTGGGTCAGGCGGCGTACCGTTTCGATGTTCTGGGCGTAGGTATCCACGCCGCTGTCCAGCACCAGATCCACGCAGTGGGTGTTGCCGCCAAAGTCGGGCGTCAGGGCTTCTACACGGGTTTCCGGGTTCACGCGCTTGATGGCCTGCACGGTCTTGGCAAAATGGTACGCGCCGCCGTCGGGCAAATCGTCGCGGTCAACGCTGGTCAGCACCACGTATTTCAGGCCCATCAGGCGCACGCTGTCGGCCACTCCGGCGGGTTCGTCCAAGTCCAGTTTGCCCATCGGATTGCCCGTGTCTACGGCACAAAAGCGGCAGGCGCGGGTACAAATATGGCCCATCAGCATAAAGGTGGCCGTGCCCCGGCTCCAGCATTCGCCGATGTTGGGGCACATCGCTTCCTCGCAGACCGTGTGCAGGCGGTGTTCCTTCACGATTTTCCGCACTTTCCCGAACACTTGCCCGGTGGGAATGGTCACCTTCAGCCAGTCGGGTTTCTTGTCGCGCACCGGCACGCTGTCCTTGCGGTAGATGCCGTTTTTGATGAATTTGGGTTCGGGGCTGCTGGGGGTGGTGGGGTCTTGGGTCATGCGTTGGCTCCCTGTAGGGGTTGGTTGAGAGTTGGAGAAGGAGTCGGGATGTCTTGCAGCGTCCAGTCGTAGGTGGCAAAAGTGGCCTGGAAGGCGGCGATCAGGGCCGCTTTGGCCTCGGTGACGCTGGCGGTGCGCGTCATCCCGCGCAACTCGTATTCGCGCTGCACGCTGGTCATGTGTGTGCCGCTCAGGCCACAGGGCACGATCAGGTCAAAGTGGTGCAGGTTGGTGGTCACGTTCAGACCCAGCCCATGCAGCGCCACGTTTTTTTGCACCGCCACGCCAAACGAACATATTTTTTGCTCGTAGGTCAGGCCGTTCACGTCCCGTGGATTCACGTACACGCCCGCGTAACCGGGATTGGGGCGGGCATCGGGCAGACCCAGCGCGGTCAGGGCGTGCAGGGTGGCGGCTTCCAGCAGACGTAAAAAGTCTGCGACCCGCCGCCCCACCGGAAAAATCGCGTAGGCCACCAGTTGACCGGGGCCGTGGTAGGTCACGTCGCCGCCGCGCTCCACTTCCAGCACTTCTATGCCCTGCGCGGCCAGATACTCCCGCGTGACCACGATATTGCTGCCTTCCCGCGCTTTGCGGCCCAGCGTCAGTACGGGCGGATGCTCCAGCAGCAGCAGGGCCGGACGCCCGCCCGCCGCCACCCGCGCATGGTGCTGTTTTTGCAGGTCCCACGCTTCCCGGTAAGGCACCACGCCCAGGTCAAGCACGTCAAACGCACCCGCTCCAGCAGCTTCAACTTCACCCGGTAAGGCTTTCACATCCGGAATTGTACGCCCGCACCGCCACTCTCCAAGGTGTGAAGGGGCTGTATTTGGCGGCCTATTGACCAGTTCAGATGGTGAAACAGAGCGTGTGTGATGGTAGGCACACCGAAAAAGTGGTTCTCCAGACGTCCAGCTCCGCCGGACAGCTCTATTGCTGCTGTGGGCCGACCGACCACGCCACCTGATCTTCGGTGCGGTCCTGCTCCAGCGCAATGCCGAATGCACTCACTTTCCCAGCCTTATCGAAGCCGATGGTCAGGGCCCACACCAGCTTGGGAGCCTTCTGAAACGCGGCGCTGCGGATGTAGTAGGTCACGCCTGCCCGCGTCAGGGTTCGCTCGCGCACCAGTTCCTGCTCTGCGCCGTAGTCGCGCACGCCCGCTTCGCGGAACTGCCGGAAGCCTGCCAGCGTGCCCCATTGCCCACGCACATCGGCGCTAAAGGCGTTCCAGAGGTTTTCCAGCTTCACCGCGTAGAATTCTTTCATCAGCGTGCGTCCGCGTGTCAGAGCGGCTTTTTCGGCAGCCGTAGACGTGGTGGCAGCGGGCGGCGCGGGGGGCGTTTTCTGGGCCTCGGCGGGCGCGGCAGCCGTCAGGACCAGCAGAAAGGCTCCAGCAGCCAGCGGACGAATGGGATTCATGGCCCAGCGTAAGCGCTGGCGGGCAGCGGTCATGTCAGCGGGATGACGATTTGCGGTGAGCAGGGCCAGTCTCAAGAATCAGTTCAGGCCCAGCAACCGCTCGATCACCACGGCCACGCCGTCCTGATCGTTGCTGAGCGTGACTTCAGAGGCGGCAGCCAACGCTTCGGGTTCGGCATTGGCGACGGCCACGCCCCGGCCCGCCCAGGCCAGCAGTTCGGCGTCGTTGGGGGCGTCTCCGAAGGCCAAAACTTCAGCGGCCTCTATTCCCAGATGTGTACACAGATGGGCCAGCCCCCACGCCTTACTGACGCCCTCGGCCAGCACCTCCAAGAAGGGTGCGCCGGAATGGGTCACCGCGAACCCCGGCACCCCCAACGCCTGCACCTCGGCCAGCAGTTGGCGCGGCGTGAGGTGGGCGTGGCGCACGATCAACTTCAGGCTGGGGGCGTTCAGCACGGCCTTCAACTCATGGCTCCCCATCTCGGCAGGATCGCGCTTGTGATCCTCGAAGGTCGCCAGAGCCGCGTATCCGTGCTGCGCCACAAACCGTTCGCCGCCGTCGCGCACGCTGGCAAAGCGCACGTCTGGCACACGCCCCGACAACAGGTTGGCCAACTGGGTCTGGGCCTCTATGTCCACATGGGCCGCGAACAGCGTCTCACCCGTGCCCAGATGAATGCCGTGTGCGCCGTTGCCACACAGCGCCCAGCCGTCAAATCCGGCCATCTCCGCAATTCGCCGCACCCCACGCGGTTGGCGGGCCGTGACGGGCACGATCTGAATGCCCGCTGCCCGCGCTGCGTCCAGGGCGGCCCGTGTGCGGGGGCTGACCGTCTGATCCGAGCGCAGCAGAGTGCCGTCCAGATCGGTGGCGATCAGGCGAACGGGGCGCGTCAGCATGCCTTCAGGATCATCTCTGTTCCAGAATGACCACTGCCGCCGCGTGTTCCCGCGTGTGCGTCAGGCTGAGGTGGGCCACCCAGCCGCGTTCCTGCATCTCGGCGGCGATGTGCGGCGCAAAGCCCAATACCGGCGGGGCAAACGGAAACGGGCCGTCTGGCGTGCGCTCGCGCTCCACCCACACGTCGCGCCAACCGTGCGGGCGCGGCCACACCTTTTGAAAGGCTTCCTTGGCCGCAAACCGCGCCGCAAAACTGGGCACCGGGTCGGCCAATCCCGCGCAGTACGCCAACTCCAGAGGGTGAAACAGTCGCTCGGCCCGCGCTCCTTCCCGCGCAAGTACGCCCCGGATGCGTTCCACTTCAATCAGGTCGTTTCCTATGGCGAGAATCATTGGGGAAAGTGTAGGGCGCTGACGCGCCGTGAGTGGTGAGTAGTGAGTGGAAAAGGCGTGGGGTGTGATGAATTGACTCTTTGGGTGTCCTGCCATAACCGAAAGACCAACGCTCCTGCCCACCCATTCTTTTCCCACTGACCACAACCCACTCACCACTTCCGGCGCGGAGCGCCTCTACACTCCAGTCGTGACCCAACCCGCCCCCCTGTTCCCCGACTTGCACCTGTACGATGTGGCCCGCCTGCTGCAAGCCAACGCCGCCCGGTGGCAGGCGCTCGGCGTGGTGCGGGTGCGGGTGTTCGGCAGCGTGGCGCGGGAACAGGCGCGGAACGATTCGGATGTGGATCTGCTGGTGGACTTCGCGTCCCAGCCTGTATCCGGTGGGCCGCCAGCGGGCCTGCTTCAGCTCATGCGCCTCAAAGACCTGTTTGAAGACCTGCTGGAACGCCGCGTGGACGTGCTGACCGAGGGCGGCGTGAAGCCTGCGCTGAAGCGTGAAATCTTGGCTGATTGCGTGGATGTGATGAATGCGGGCCTGCCCACTGCACCCCGCGTGGGCGTGAAGCGGTGGCGTTGGCGGGTGTTCGATCTTCTGGACGCTCTAGACCGCATTGAGCGTTTTACGTTTCTGCACACGCTGACCACTTTTCTGGCCGACGAACAGGCCCAGGACGCTGTGCTGCACAACCTCGCCCGCCTTGGCGAAACCACCAAATTCATCCCTCAGCGGATACAGGACACGCATCCGGAAGTGCCCTGGGTGCTGCTGCGCGACATTCGCAACCTCGTGTCACACGACTATTTTGGAATAGATAAGGAACTGCTGTGGAATACGGCCCGCCACGAATTGCCCTCATTGCGGGCGGCGCGACAGGCATTGCCGGAAGGGGAAGAGGAATAGGGGAGAGGTGGAGGTTATGAACTGTAGGAGCCAGATCGCCCACCATCT
>JAQBPF010000328.1 GCA_028287665.1 Deinococcus sp.
GGATGGTGCTCATACCTGCTTCCGCAACTGCACTCACCCGGCTCGGTCAGCAGCCGACAACTCTTCTGAGAGCTGCTCTAGCCCCTCCCGGCTTTACTCTCCAATCGGCGTGAGTTCGTTGACCACGCCGTTATCGCCAGGCAGCTCATTAAATGAGTCGTCGGGCAGAGGTTCTGGATCTTCGGCGGGCAGAGGCTCCGGCTGAATCGGTGTTTCTGTCACAGTGCCTACAGCATCGGGCTGAACGGGTTCGGGCGTCGGGGCAGGCTCCGGCTCGCTGGGCAGCGGTTCGGGCGGGGTCGGCACGGGTTCGGCTGGCACAGGGTTGGTTGGCACGGGTTCCGGCGTCACGGGTTCACTGGGCACAGGCTCGGTCACGGGTTCCGGTACGGCTTCTCCGGGAACAGTTTCTTGTGGCACTACTTCGTCAGGCACGGCTTCCTGCACCCCTTCCGGCTCAGCGATCACATCCGGTGCTGTGGGCTGCTGCGCGGGCTGAGGTTGGGGCTCGGGCTGCGGCGCAGGCGTGCGGCTGCGGCGAGAAAAGAAGCCGCCCCCACTGGTGCTCTCGCCGTCGCGGGCCACGGGTTCGGCGTCGGCATTGCTGTCCAGGAACGCCATATTCACCTGACGCACCACGCGGTAGGTAATCCCGCCCGGTTCGGCAAAGGTGGTGCTGGGCTTGCCCGAGAGGGCTCCCGACACCGCCGCCTGCCAGATCGGGGTAGGAATCTCGCCGCTGTAGGCCCACGACGGCAGCGGCCCACCCTCCTGCTTGCCCACCCACACAGCCCCGGCCACCGTTGGCGTAACCCCGGCAAACCACAGATCCTTGATCTCGTTGGTGGTTCCGGTTTTGCCTCCCACCTGCACGCCCGGAATGCGGGCCCGCACGGCCAGGCCGCCCTGCGGGGCCTCCAGATCGTTCACCACACCGCGCAGCATGTCCAGCCCCAGCCACGCGGTCTGGGCGTCCCAGACACGCTTGGCTACAGGCGCAGGGCGGGTGTACAGCACCTTGTCGCGGGTGTCCTGCACGCGGCGCACCAGCGTGGGCGCGTAGTACAGGCCGCCGTTGGCAAAGCTGGCGTAGGCGGCGGCCAGTTGCAGCGGGCTGGCCTCCAGCGTGCCGATGCTGAGGCTCAGGCCCGCGTTGGGCGGCGGCGTCAGGCCCAGTTCGCGCAGTTTGGCCTCAAAGTCTTTGATGCCCACGGCCTGTGCGGTGCGGACGGTGGTCAGGTTCAGGCTATGATCCAGCGAGTAGCGCAGGGTCACGTAGCGCCCCGTCCAGCGCCCATCGTAGTTTTTGGGCTGGTAGTCGCCGCGAATGGGCGCGTCCAGCACGGTGTCGCTCTGCTTCCAGCCGCCTTGCAGGGCCAGCGTATACAGCAGCGGCTTAATGGAGCTGCCCACCTGCCGCCGCGCCTGGGTCGCATTGTTCCAGTCGCTGGGGCGGTCTGCGGTCAGTTTCTGGCCCACCAGTGCCAGCACCTCACCGTTTTTAGGACTGACCAACGCAATGCCCAGCGTGGCCCCATCGGGCAGATCGGCCTTCAGGCTGGCCCGCTCTGCCGATTGCTGCGCCTGCAAGTCCATTCCGGTATAAATCTTGCCGCCGCCGTACAGGGCTTTGCGGCCAATGATCGGCGTCAATTCCTTTTCCACAGCCTGCAAATAGGCGTGATACTGGTAGCGGCCCACCCCGCGTGCGGCCTCGGCGTCGTTCAGGTTGGATTGCAGACGGGCCGGATTTTCCAGCACCGCGCTTCTCAGGCTGCCGTCGGCATTCCAGCCGATGCGCCAGCCTGCCGGATAGATCGGCGTGCGCCACGCGGCGTCGGCCTGCGCCTGCGTCACGCGGCCATCCTCGACCATGCGCCCCAGCAGGTCTTTCATCAGGGGCCGGAACGCCTGAAAACTCTTGTAGCGGCGGTTGGGAGCCGGAATAATGGTTGCCAGATACACGCTTTCGGCCAGATTCAGTTCGCTGGCCCCCTTGCGGAAGTACGCCCGCGACGCCGTTTCTGCGCCCACGATGTCGCTGCGGCCCCCATCGCCCCAATAGATCACGTTCAGGTAGGCGTTCAGAATCTGCTTCTTGTCGAAGCTGCGTTCCAGCTGATAGGCCAGAATCGCTTCCTTGAATTTGCGCTCAGCCGTGCGGGCGCTGTTCAGGTCGACCAGCAGCGTGTTTTTGACCACCTGCTGCGTAATCGAGCTGCCACCTTCCAGATCATTTTTGAGGATGCCCTTGATCAGTCCACGCGTAATGCCGATAAAATCCACGCCGTTGTGCTTAAAAAAGCGCCGATCTTCGCTGGTCACCACGGCGTCTTGCAGCCAGGGACTGATCTCGTTCAGCTTGATCAGGTCGCGGTTCACGCCGCCCGAACTGCTGAGGCTGGGCGTCAGGGTGCCGATCAGGGCGTTGTTGCGGTCATAGACCCGCGTCTGGCCGCTGAACTCCAGCACATCCAGATCAGACACGCTGGGCAGGTCGCGGCCCCACGCATACCACAGGCCGCCCGCCCCAGCCGCACCCACCAGCAACAACACCCCAACGCCCGTGAAAAACCTCATCGGCTCAACTCTAGCGGGATTTGGTGAGTGCGCCGGGAAGCCGGGTCACGGTCACGGGCGGGGAGCAGATGCATGGGGGCAGCCTAACCGCTGCACCGGGGCAGGGTCGTCCATCCTTTGCATGAGAAACGGCGCGTAATACGGACTCCGCTCCATTCCGCCATCACCGCTGCTCTCCCAGTAGTGGCTTCATCACGTGGAGCCCGTATGTTTTCCCGTTCACTCCGCTCGGATTGAATCCCAGAAAGAGCAGGATTCAAGTCGGTTTCCGTGTAACAAAGTGGACATACCGGGGGTATTTGGCCCCTGCCAGCCTAAAAAAACCACAGCCTCAGAAATGTTGCCCTGACCGGACGCGCCCAGCATCGGCCCATGAAGTTCTTCCGTTCTGTTCTGGGTCTGGGTCTGATTTGCCTGCTCTGCGGCCCCGCGCAGGCCGTCGGCATACAGGGCAACATCAGCAACGCGCCTGCTCTGACCCGCGCCTTCGGTGCTGAAAACGTCCGAATTCTGCTGACCAGTCTGGCGCAGGGGCGCATCGTGGGCCTGGGCACGCTGGCGGGCAACAGCTTTGAAATTCAGATTCCCGATTCCTTTAAGCCGCCCGTGCAGCCCGCCGACCTGTGCCCCGGCGTGCGGAGCCTGCCCAGCGAGCCGCGCACCTACACCGCCGAGAGCCTGATGGTGTACCAGGCAGGCCGTAATCTGGCCGCGCTGCTGACCCAGGCCGACCATCCCACCGAGCCCACCCGCCGCAGCCAGTGGATGTACAGTGACAGGGCCGCCACCGTCAGCGGGCGCTGCACGGGCCTGAATACCAGCTATAACCTGACCCTCCGCAAAGGCTGGAACGCCGTGATGACGGTCAGCGAACCGGGAAACTTCGTGATCCGCAACGCCACGCCGGGGCTGCCGTACTGGATGCAGGGCACGCCGATTGCCGGGGCGCGGCAGGTGTTCCCCACGGTGTTCGACGGGAAATAGATCAGGTTCCAGCCTTTAGGCGGACGCCGAATCTGCCACAGGTGATCATGCGGCGGCGGTGGCTTTCACTGCTCACGGCCCCACCCCGACCCCGCTTTCCCTGTGACGTCTGCTGCGGCTTTTCGTGTGGCAAGAACTCCTGTGCTGCACCTTTGCGCTGGGCGTGGTGGCGTTGCTGGCCCTCTCGCACCTGTTGCCGCTTTCCGCTTGGGGCGTGGCCCGCTATGACTTCGTGCTGCTGGGCTGCCTGCTGATGCAGGTGCTGCTCCTGCTGACCCGCTTCGAAACGGGGCGCGAAGCGGGCGTCATCGTTCTATTTCATCTGCTGGGCTTTGGCCTGGAAGTCTTCAAGACCGCGCACGGCAGTTGGTCTTATCCCGAAGAGGCGCTGAGCAAAGTGGCCGGCGTGCCGCTGTACGCCGGGTTCATGTATGCCAGCGTGGGAAGCTATATGGCGCAGGCCTGGCGGCGCTTTCACCTCACACTGACCGGGTTGCCCAGCTTGCGGCTTCAGGCGGCGTTGGCGGGCGGCGCGTATCTGAATTTCTTTACGCACCATTCCGGCCCAGATCTGCGTTACGTTCTCACGGCGCTGCTCTTGCTGGCCTACCGCCACACCCGCGTTCACTTTTTGGTGCAGGGTGCGCCGTTTGCGTTGCCCCTGCCGCTGGCCTTCGCACTGATCGGGCTGTTCGTCTACCTGGCCGAAAACGCCGCTACCGCGCTGGGTGCGTGGGTCTATCCGCATCAGGCGCAGGGCTGGCAGCCCGTGCATCTGGCCAAAGGGCTGGCCTGGACACTGATGGTCGTGGTGGCCTTCCTGATCGTCTCGGGCCTGAAGACCTGGGAAGGGCGTCGGGAGCGAGCCTAAGCTCTAGAGCAGCTTGCTTTTAGAGCAGTTCTCCGAATTACACCACCGAAAAAAGAGACTTTCGGTGGCTCCATTCTCCGTCCTGCTCAATGAAATTCACTCGC
>JAQBPF010000350.1 GCA_028287665.1 Deinococcus sp.
AGGCCGCACACGCATCACCGGGCGGGATGTGGATGAGGCCAGAGACCGGGTGCTGATGGGACCCGAACGCCGAAGCCTGGTGGTCAGAGAAGCCGACCGCAAGGTGACCGCCTACCACGAAGTCGGCCATGCCCTCGCCGCCCAGCTCTTGCCACACGCAGACAAGGCCCACAAGCTGACCATCGTTCCGCGTGGGCGTTCGCTGGGTTCTGCCCTCTACACACCCGAAGACCGGATGCACCACACCCGCGCCGCCTTGCTTGACCTGATCTGTGTGGCACTGGCCGGACACGCCGCCGAAGACGTGGCAACAGGGCAAGTGACCACCGGGGCGGCCAACGACTTCCAGAAAGCCACCTCCATTGCCCGCCGCATGGTCACCGAATGGGGGATGTCGGGCGCGGGGCAACTGGCTTTGGCGCAGGACAACAGCAATTATCTCGGCTTTGGCCCCCAGCCCAGCAACTACAGTGACCATACGGCCCAGACCATCGACACAGAAACAGCCCTGATTCTGAACTCCCAGTACGCCCGTGCTCACGCCCTGCTAACTGAGCATGCCCATGTGCTGCACCGCCTCACCGACGAATTGATGATCCGCGAAAGCCTCAGCGGAGACGACGTGCGAACCGTGTTGGCAGGCGGATTATTTCCCTAACTGGAAGTGACGCCGGTGATCATTGGCGACGGCCCCGCGCAGATTTGGGAGTTGACGCCCGGCCCGGCGTGATCAATCCGATCAGCCAACGAAAAGCGCCTTTCGTCAACTGAAGACGGAAGGCGCTTTTCTCTGATTCCTCCGCTTGTTTACGCTTCTTGTGGCACGCTCCGCTCCGGTACGGCACACGATCCGTCCTCGCAGCCTTCCGCCGCTTCTGCTCCGGCCACCGGACTGAGCATGGTCAGGGGCGTGGGGTTCAGTTCAGCCCAGAGCTGTTCCAGTGCGCCGCGCAATACCTCGGCGGGCTGTGCGCCACTGACGCCGTACTTTCCGCCCAGCACAAAGAAGGGCACGCCGCTGATGCCATATGCCCTTGCCTGGGCCTGATCCTGGCGCACTTCGGCGGCGGCAGCGTCGGTGTCCAGTGCGGCCCGTACTGCTGCGCTGTCCAACCCCACTTCGGCGGCCAATGCTGCCAGCGTGTCGCGGTGGCCCACATGCTGGCCTTCCGTAAAGTAGGCGGCCATCAGGCGTTCTTTCATGGCGTCCTGCTTGCCCCACTCGGCGGCCAGATGAATCACCCGGTGGGCGTCAAAGGTATTGGTAGGAATCAGCCGCTCGAAGTGGTATTCCAGCCCCTCTGCCGCTGCGGTCTGGGTCATGTTGTCCAGCATTCCCTGTGCCTGTGCCGCGCTCTGGCCGTACTTGTTGCCCAGGATGTCGCGCATCTTTCGGGTTTCTTCCACCGGGGCAGAAGGATCAAGCTCGAAGGCGTGCCAGACCACCTCTACAGCGTCCCGGCCCGCAAAATCTGCCAGAGCCGACTCGAATCGCCGCTTTCCCACATAGCACCACGGACAGGCGATATCCGACCAGATATCCACGCGCAGGGGTTGGGGGCCAGCAGCAAGGGCAGTCATGCGTTCAGTCTGACATGTGGCCCCGGACCAGGCAGAGAGCAGGCTTACGAAGCGAATTCGCGGTGGCTCGTAGACTGATTCATGACCTCAACAGACCCCCAAGCCCCTGTCTTCCAGAAGCCCAGCGACGCCGAACTGCGTCAGCGCCTGACCCCCGAGCAATACCGCGTGACCCAGCACGAGGGCACCGAGCGGGCCTACACGGGTGAATACTGGGACCATGACGGCGCAGGCATTTACGTGGATGTGGTCTCGGGCGAGGCCCTGTTCAGCAGCCTCGACAAATACGATGCGGGTTGCGGGTGGCCTTCCTTTACGCGGCCCATTCCCGGCAGGGCCCTGACCGAAAACACCGACTACAAGATCGGCTATGCGCGCACCGAGGTTCGTTCGACCCAGGCCGATTCTCACCTCGGTCATGTGTTCCCCGACGGTCCACAGGAAGCGGGCGGCCTGCGTTACTGCATCAATTCGGCGGCCATGCGGTTTGTGCCCGTAGAGCAACTGGACGTGCAAGGCTATGGAGAGTTTGCTGGTTTGTTCAAGAAATAGGCTGGTACATAGGCAGGCACAGAAGAAGGCCGCCCACATGACTGGGGCGGCCTTCTTCTGTGCCGTTATTCGCCTCTTTCGCAGGCCACGCTGTTCTGGTTGGGGTCCAGTGCCGTGCGGTAGGCAGGCGATCCCAATTTGGCTGGGGCCGCGCCTGCTGCCCGCATTTGCGTACAGGTGCGGTAATACACGGTGCCCTGACCCACCAGCCGGGCACTTCCGGTCACGGGTTTCAGCACAGAGCGGGAGACGTAGCCAGCCGTGCCTTTATAGCTGGTCCGGCACCACTGGGCCGACCCAGAGCAGGCCACCAGCACCAGCGTATTTTTGGGAACGACGCCCAACACTGCGCCTGTGGCCACAGGGGTCCGCCGTAGGTTCGTATTGGCGGTGGTCAGCGCTGTGGCCGCCTCCGACATTCCCAGCAACGCCGCTGACAGTGCCAACATCCGGACAAGATTTCTCATGAGACCAAGATGACACATGGGGATGAAGCGGGGCTGACGGCGATGCTGGGGCAAGCTAAAGGAAGGCCGCCGAGGTTGCACCCACCCACTCCTGCAAGCTCTTAACCTGCAAGTCCGCACCCACAGCAGCAGCAATCGCCCTGGCCGTCCACTCCGCGCCTTCCCGCGTGGACACGATGGGCACGCCGCGTTCCAGCGCCAGTCGCAACAGTTTGGATTCGGTCACGTCGATCAGCAGGTCAGGCAATGTCTCGCCGTCTCGCTCCCGGATCACGCTCAGGCCCGCGCCTTCCAGCGTGGCAGCCACTTCGTCCAGCCCCGTGCCCAGCAGCAGGGCCGTGCCCGACAGCGGCAGGTAGTTCTTGGCCCCCAACTGCGCCCGGTAAAATGCCAGATACGGGTCGGCATCAATGCCCATGCTCTCGCCCGTGCTTTTCATTTCTGGCCCCAAGATGGGTTGCACGCCTGCAAATTTCAGGAACGGCAGGTGAACTTCCTTGACGCTGTACATCGCAGGCGTAGGCGTTTCGGTAAAGCCGATCTGCTCCAGCGTGTGGCCCACGGCGATCCGGGCGGCACTTTTGGCCAGCGCGTGGTTGATCGCCTTGGAGACGAACGGCACAGTCCGGCTGGCGCGGGGGTTAGCTTCCAGAATGTAGGGCAGGCCGTCCTTGATGGCGTACTGCACGTTCATCAGGCCGCGCACGCCCAGCGCGAGGGCCAGGCGTTCCGTCGTGGCCTTCACTTCGGCCAAGAGTTCGGCGCTCAGGCTCACCGGGGGCAGCACGCAGGCGCTGTCGCCGCTGTGGATTCCGGCGGCTTCCACGTGCTCCATGATCCCGGCCACCACAGCAATCTGGCCGTCGCAGAGGGTATCCACGTCCAGTTCCAGCGCCCCTTCCAAGAATTGATCCAGCAGGATGCTCGGCTGGCCTTCTACCGCCGCATACACCTCGTCCAGATAGGTGACCAGTTCTTCCATGCTGCGAACCGTTCGCATGGCGCGGCCCCCCAGCACGTAACTGGGGCGGGCCATCAGCGGAAAGCCCAGTTCGGCGGCCAGGGCGCGGGCCTCGGCGGGGGTGGCGGTCACTTTGCCCAGCGGTTGCCGGATGCCCAGCCGCTCGCACAGCGCATTGAAGCTGGCGCGGTCTTCAGCCTCGTGAATGGTTTCGGGTGACGTACCGATGATCGGAGCCCCTGCTGCTGCCAACCGTGCGGCCAGTTTCAGCGGCGTCTGCCCGCCCAGTTGCACGATCACGCCCACCGGTTTCTCGTGCTCCACGATGTTCATCACGTCTTCAAAGGTCAGCGGCTCGAAGTACAGGCGGTCTGCCGTGTCGTAGTCGGTGCTGACCGTTTCCGGGTTGGAATTGATCATGATCGTCTCGTAGCCCGCGTCCTGCAAGGCCCAGACCGCATGAACGGTGGCGTAATCGAACTCCACGCCCTGACCGATCCGGTTCGGCCCGCTGCCCAGAATCACCACTTTGGGCTTGTCGGTGTGCGTCACCTCGTCTTCCCATTCGTAGGTGGAGTAGTGATACGGCGTGTGGGCCTCGAATTCGGCAGCGCAGGTGTCCACTGTTTTGTACACGGGCGTGGCTTTGGCCTCTTTGCGAATCCGGCGCACGTCCAGTTCGCTCAGGCCCACCAGTTCACCCAGACGCGCATCGGAAAAGCCGAGGCGTTTGATCTCACGCCACAGCTCATATTTCCACTCAGCCATCGGCCCCAGCGCCGTAATCTCGCGTTCGGCGGCCACGATTTCGGCCAACTGAGACAGGAACCAGGGGTCAATCTTGGTGGCGTCGAACAGTTGCTCGGTGGTTTCGCCGCGCCGCAGCAACTCGATCACGGCTTCCAGTCGGCGGGGATTGCCGTACAGCAGGCCGCGCAACTCCTCGTCGGTCATGGCCGCAAACGCGCCGCGCACATCGGATTCCACCGAACGCATGGCTTTTTGCAGGCTTTCCTTGAAGGTGCGCCCAATCGCCATCACCTCGCCCACGCTCCGCATCTGCGTGCCCAGCGCGTCCGAGGTGCCGGGGAATTTCTCGAAGGCAAAGCGCGGAATCTTGGTCACCACATAATCGATGCTGGGTTCAAACGACGCGGGCGTCACGCGGGTGATGTCGTTGGTCAGTTCGTCGAGGTGATAGCCCACCGCCAGCAGCGCGGCAATCTTGGCAATCGGGAAGCCGGTGGCCTTGCTGGCCAGCGCACTGCTGCGGCTCACGCGGGGGTTCATCTCGATCACGATCACGCGGCCATTGGTGGGGTCCACGGCAAACTGAATGTTGCTGCCGCCCGTGGCCACGCCTATTTCCCGAATAATGGCAAGCGACTGATCGCGCAGGCGCTGGTATTCCACGTCGCTCAGCGTCTGGGCGGGGGCCACCGTGATGCTGTCTCCGGTGTGCACGCCCATCGGGTCAAAGTTTTCGATGCTGGTGATGATGATCACCGTGTCGGCAGTGTCGCGCATCACTTCCAGCTCGTATTCCTTCCAGCCCAGAATGCTTTCTTCCAGCAACACTGAAGTCACGGGGCTGTCGCGCAGGCCACCCTCGGTGATCGCCAGGAATTCTTCGTAGGTATGCGCGATCCCGCCGCCCGTGCCGCCCAGCGTAAAACTGGGCCGAATCACGATGGGCAGGCCGATTTCCTTCTGGTATTCCACAGCTTCTTCCATGCTGTGCACCATCTGGCCACGTGCCGTTTCTATCCCGATTTTCTTCATGGCGGCCTGAAACAGTTCGCGGTCCTCGCCCTTCTTGATGGCGTCCACGCCCGCGCCGATCAGCTCTACGCCGTACTTGGCAAGTGTGCCGCGCTCATGCAGTTCCATCGCCAGGTTCAGGGCCGTCTGGCCGCCCAGTGTGGGGAGCAGGGCATCGGGTTTTTCTTTGGCGATCACGCGCTCCACGAATTCGGGCGTCAGCGGTTCCAGGTAGGTCGCGTCGGCCAGATCGGGGTCGGTCATGATGGTGGCCGGATTCGAGTTCACCAGCACCACGCGGTAGCCCTCTTTTTTCAGGGCCTTCAGCGCCTGCGTTCCCGAATAGTCGAACTCGGCGGCCTGCCCGATCTGAATAGGGCCGCTACCGAGAATAAGAATCGTCTGGAGGTCAGTTCGCTTAGGCATTCCAGAGAAAGAGTATGGCACGGCTGGAGCTGGGGAACGTGGGAGCGGCGTGCAAGGTTATGCAGCGGTCAAGTTTTCCTCGCCAGTGTCAGCCGGGTCATATAATGAATGCTGAAATCGGACATGGGCACAGGCGTCGGCACGGCTCTCTATGGCTGAGGCCCTTCACGGCTGAGGCACAGAAGGTGGGTGAGTGAGAAGAACCGGCAGCGTCCTCGTCTGGCTCGCAAGATGGTCACCTCTTGGGCGGCGCTGGGAAGATACCCCGCAGCTTCACCGTGCCAAGCAGCGCATCTACCGCGTGTGTCTGCTGATGTCCCTGCTGATGCTGGTCATCACGGCCCTGTTGCCGCAGGCGGATCCGCGCATCTTCCAGATTCAGCTGTTTATCAATGCCTTCGGCTTCCTGGTGGCGCTGATTGCCCTGATCTGTCTGCGCTGGACACGCTGGCTCCGGCTGATTGAACTGCTGATGGCGACAGGCATCTTCGCCTACACGATCTTGTGGGACTCTCTGTTCCTGATCCTTGACGTGTTGCCCAGCCGTGAGTTTGTGATCACGTATGGGCCGGTCTTTTTGCTGGGGGCAGTGATCCTCAGCCTGATGGTGCCGCAACGGGCCCTGCTTCCCCTGCTGGCCCTTCCCTTTTCCATTCACGCCCTGCTGACCGGACTGCTGCTGTCGCGCTCTGCCTGGAGCGATCTTCATTCCGCCCGTCTGGTGACGAACCTGGCGACTCTGATCACTCTGGTGCCCCTGATGTTGCTGGGCGAGTATCAGCAGGCGGTGGTGCTGGCCGAACAGGCGACCCAGTCCATCCACAAATTGGCCGAAACCGATCCCCTCACGGGCATTCTGAACCGCCGGGGTCTGATGTCACAGCTGAACCGGGAGATCACGGTGATGGCCCTGCTGGACATCGACCACTTCAAGTCCATCAACGATACCTTCGGGCACGAGCAGGGTGACGCAGTGTTGCAGGGAGTCGGAGAGTGTCTGGCGAGCCTGACGAGCGCCGACCCGTCCGGCCTGCAAAATCTTCAGGTCGGGCGCTGGGGGGGCGAAGAATTTCTGGTGCTGCTGCGTCAGCCGCCCGCTGAAGGCGTGGCCGTGTGGGCCGAACATCTACGGGCGGGCCTCCAGCGGCTGTGTCCCAATGGCCTTCCTATTACGGTCAGCATCGGGGCCGCAGTTCAGTGGCCAGAAGAACCTGTCGAGCAGACCTTAAAGCGGGTCGATCAATTGGTGTATCAGGCCAAATTCGGGGGACGCAACCGGGTTGCCGTGGCCGCTGAAGAGGCCAAAGTAAACGGGCTGATCTGATGCAGGTCTGCACCTGGCTCAGGTCACCAGATCTGCCACATGATTCCCAAGCGGCGTGGCTGAGGGTCAAGCTCCTCGGCGCGTGAATCTTCAAGCCTGTACAGACGGCAAATGTCGTGGCTGACGCTGCGCCACTGGCGGCGATAAACGCGGCTGGTCTCGCTCATACAGCCATGAACACTGCGGTCTAAGTTTCGTTGAATCTGCTGTTGTCGTTCATTCCAGTCTTGTTCAGTTTCAGGGAAGGAGTAACGCAAAAACCACACCAGAATCCACCGATCCTCAAGCGTCTTCTGGCTTCTTTTCTCTTCCAACGGGCACGTTCAAAACTATCTTTAGCCATGTGTTTCGCGCTCCTCAACGCGGTAACATGGCTGGCCCTCCAGTCATCGTCATGCGTTTAGGATAGGCGCTGAATGCACCAATGGCCTCGGCCAGATGGCGCATACAGGTTCGTTCCCCCGGCTCACTTGCCCTGCACTGCTCCCCATACCAGCCCCGCCGCAATGACCCACATCATCACGCCGATGATCAGATCGAGAACCTGCCACGCACGCGGGTTTTTCATCACCGGGGCCAGCTGGCGGCCCGCCAGGGCCAACCCAAAAAACCAAATCCAGGACGCCAGAATTGCGCCGCCCAAAAAGGCTGTACGTCCGCCGCTGCCCAGGCCCGCACTGGCCCCGCCGATCAGCACGATGGTGTCCAGAAACACATGGGGATTGAGAAAGCTGAAGGCCAGAGCAGTGGCCAGAACAGTACGGGGCGATTGCTGCGCCTGTCCTCCTGCCGTATCGAGCGCCGCCGGATGCCGCGCCGCCAGGAAGGAGCGGAAGCCGTACCACAGCAAAAATGCCGCGCCCGCCAGTGTTCCGATCAACGTCAGCGTCGGACTGCGGGCCAGCCAGGCACCCACGCCCAGCACACCCACACTGATCATCAGCGAATCGGTCAGCGCACAGATGAGGGCGGCCAGCAGCGCGTGTTGCCGCGTCAGCCCCTGCCGCAGCACAAAGGCATTTTGCGGCCCAATGGCCACAATCAGAGAGAGGCTGAGGGTCAGACCACGCAGAAACGGAGGCACGGGCCCAGGATACCTGACCGTCTAGATTCCTCCTCAAAGGAGGGCTATAAGCTGGTCTTCCCAGGTCTCAGGGGGCATGACGGAGCAGCAGGGGAGTTCACGTACAACCTTCAAGCACTCTCTTGTCTGAACCACCCTGCCCCCCGCGCCCCACTTGCGCCCAGACTGCATCCATGCCCGAACTTCTGCCGCGCGCCCGCAATTCTTCGGAAAGTATCTTTTCCCAGATGAGCCGCCTCGCCCTGCAACACGGCGCGGTGAACCTGGGGCAGGGCTTTCCGTCCGACCCGCCCCCAGCCTTTTTGCTGGATGCGGCTCGGGGCGCACTGGGCCGCTGGGATCAGTACGCGCCCCCGGCAGGGTTGCCCATCCTGCGCGACGCGATTGGGGCTGATCTGGGCGTAGACGGTGCAGACGTGGTGGTGACTTCGGGCGCGACAGAGGCGCTGAATGTGCTGGCTCTGTCGCTGTACGGTACAGGCGACGAAGTGCTGATGCTGGAGCCTGTGTTTGACGTGTATCTGCCTCAGGCGCGGCTGTCAGGTGCCACACCTGTCACGGTACCCATGCACCTGAACGACGTTTCTGGCTGGACGCTGGACATGGACGCCCTGAAAGCTGCCGTGACGCCCAATACGCGGGCGCTGCTGCTCAACAGCCCGTTTAATCCCACAGGCACGGTCTTCAGCCCTGCCGAATGTGCCGAGCTGGTGTCCCTGGCCCGCGCCCACGACCTGTGGATCATCAGCGATGAGGTCTACGACGAGCTGTATTTCGGAGAACAGCCGACCTCTTTTCGCACCCTGGCCCCCGAACGCACCTTTACCGTGGGCAGCGCGGGCAAGCGGCTGGAAGCCACCGGCTGGCGCGTGGGCTGGATCGCCTGCCCGCCGGGGCTTGCGCCATTGCTGTCGGCCATTCGGCAAAATGGATCGTTTTGTGCGCCTACACCGTTGCAGGTGGCGGTGGCGGCGGCGCTTCAGGTGGCCCGCGACTCGGGGTTTTATGCAGGGCTGCGGGCGGGGTACGGCCAGCGCATGGGCCTGTTGGCATCGGGCCTGCGGGAACTGGGAGCCACCGTTTTTGTGCCGAGTGGTACGTACTTTCTTACCGCCCGCCATCCCCACTGGACCGCTGAAACTCTGGTGAGGGAGGCAGGCGTGGCCGTCATTCCCGGCGCGGCCTTTTATGCCCAGCACGCTGCCCCAAACGGGCTGTTGCGCCTCGCCTTCTGCAAATCGCGCTCCGAAATCGAGCGGGCACTGGAACGGTTGTCGCTCTACGCGGCCCACGCTCCGGCCTGAAGGGTCTGACCTCGTCTGGCCGCCAGAGTGTACAGGCTTCTTAAAGGTCCCCGGCTTTCACACCATGGCGAGCATCGTTACACTTGCGTTTATGAAGAAGGCTCTGATCGGACTTGCTCTCCTCGCTGCCGTCTCCTCTGCTTCGGCAGCCACGTATGTTGGTGGCTCTATCGGCACAGGCCTGACGGTTCACCTCCAGAACGACCTCGACGCCACCTCTGCGGTGCGGTACGGCCTGAATCTCGACGCCGTGAACCTGTTCCGCGGCGGCGCACTGGCCCTCGGCGGCGACGTGGCCTACCTGAACGACATTACCGGTCAGGATCTGGGCGGCCTCAGCCCCTATTACGGCCTGGGCCTCGGCGCCTATGTTTCTTTGGGCAGCCCTACCGGCGTGTCGGTCTACCCCAACGGCATCCTCGGCCTGAAATTTCAGGTGTCTGATCCTCTCTCCATCTTCGTGGAAGGCTCGGCTGGCCCCAGCGTCACCATCTCTAGCGCAGGCACCGGCATCGGCTTCGGCTTCGGTGCACGCGTCGGCCTGAACTACCAGTTGCCCTGAGTCCTCGCTTCTGATCTGGCCGTCCTGCTTCGCGTAGGGCGGTTGTTTATTGTCCTGGTCGCCAGTCCCAGTAAAATACTCTCTGGCCATCTAGTCAGGTCGGTCGATCTGGCCTAAGAAATTTATGAAATTTGTTAAGGTTCTGATGGGAAAAAGACTTTCCTTGCCCTGGCCGCTCTGGCCACCATCTCGACTGCGGCTGCCGATAGCCTTGGCCTCCGCACCAACTACAACCGTGTGTTCGTAGAAAACTCCACGGGCAACTTTACCTTTGGGGTGGAGTACGCCTATGACCTCGACAGCAAGTCTGCCGTGCGCGTGGGTGTGGACCTCGACCCCGACGTGATCGGCAGCGGTGTGTTTGCGCTGGGCGGCGACGTGGCCTACCTGCGTAACTTTGATGGTGTGGGCGACGCCAGCTACAACGTGTACTACGGCAGCAGCCTGGGCCTGGACGTGGCAACAGCAAGCCTAGAAGGAACCCGCGTTACCGTTTTGGGCGTCACGCCCGCTGCAGTTGTGGGCACGCGCTACTTCCTGACGCCTGAATTTGGCCTGAGCGCCGAAGTCAACGTTGGCCCTACATTCGGCTTTGGCTTTGCCAGCAGCGGTTCTGAAAGCGCCTCTGCCTCCAACACCAGCTTTGGTGCGGGCGTGCGCCTCGGCGTCAACTACCGTTTCTAAACGCACTTCCAACGTTCCCCAAAGAGGCCGCCCCATGCGGTCTTTTTGATTTTCACCCCGTCCGGCGGCTTGACCCCTCCCCTCATGCCTGCTACCCTCTGCATACCTATGCGTTAAACGCGCATAACCATACGCTATGACCTTCCCTTCCCTCCGACGCTAAAGCCCCGGCCTTCCTGAATCCAGGATTGGCCGGACGCGCTGCGCCGGGGGCTTCGTGTTGCCCGCCCAGACCATTCGGCCAAACAACCTCGCCCCAGTTCTGCCCCAAACCGGAGACAATACGCCCATGACCCACGAAGCTTCTGCTCCCGAACAAGCCGCCCCAAAGCAAAAAATTGTGCTCGCCTATTCCGGCGGCCTCGATACCTCCATCATTCTGAAGTGGCTGCAGACCGAGCGCAACTACGATGTGGTGTGCTTTACCGCCGATCTGGGGCAGGGCGATGAGGTGGAAGAAGCCCGTTTGAAGGCGCTGAATACCGGCGCGGTGGCCGCCTACGCGCTGGATTTGCGCGAGGAATTCGTGCGCGATTACGTGTTCGCCATGCTCCGCAGCAGCGCCCTCTATGAAGGCTATTACCTGCTGGGAACCTCTATTGCCCGCCCGCTGATTGCCAAGAAAATGGTAGAAATTGCCCAGAAGGAAGGCGCAGTGGCGGTGTCTCACGGCGCGACAGGCAAGGGCAACGATCAGGTGCGCTTTGAAATGACGGCCTACGCCCTCCAGCCCGACATCGTGACGGTGGCTCCCTGGCGAGACTGGGACTTTCAGGGCCGCGCCGACCTGGAAGCCTTTGCCCACGAACACGGCATTCCGGTGCCCACCACCAAAAAAGACCCCTGGAGCACCGACGCCAACATGCTGCATATCTCCTACGAGGGTGGCATTCTGGAAGATCCCTGGGCCGAGCCGCCCGCCCACATGTTCAAGCTGACGGTGGCCCCCGAAGCCGCGCCCGACGAGGCCGAATATGTGCAAGTCGAGTTCCTGAACGGCGATCCGGTGGCGATCAACGGCGAGCAGCTCAGCCCCGCCGCCCTGCTGACCAAGGCCAACGACATCGGCGGCAGGCACGGCATTGGCCGCCTTGACCTCGTGGAAAACCGCTTTGTGGGCATGAAATCGCGTGGCGTGTACGAAACGCCCGGCGGCACGCTGCTGTACCACGCCCGCCGCGCTGTGGAAAGCCTGACCCTTGACCGCGAAGTGCTGCACCAGCGCGACGCTCTGGCCCCCAAATACGCCGAACTGGTCTACAACGGCTTCTGGTTCGCACCCGAGCGCGAGGCCTTACAGGTCTACATGGATCACGTGGCCCAGAGTGTCACCGGCACTGCCCGGATCAAGCTGTATAAAGGCAATTGCATCGTGGTGGGCCGCAAAGCCCCCAAGAGCCTCTACGACAAAGACCTGGTGAGCTTCGAGGCGGGCGGCGACTACAACCAGCACGACGCCGGAGCCTTCATCAAGCTGAATGCCCTGAGAATGCGCGTGCAGGCGCGGGTAGAGGCGAAGGCCGCCAAAAAGGACTGACCCATGAACCTGACTGATCTGGTGGCCCATACCCTGCCCCGCCTACAAGCCCTCACCGACTCACAGGCCAGCGCCAAAGCCTCGCCTGACGTGTGGAGTGCCAAAGAAGTGCTGGGCCACCTGATCGACAGCGGCGTGAACAACCATGCCCGGTTCATTCGGGCCAGCGTGCAGAGCGGCTTGGAGTTGCCCGGTTACGCCCAGAACGAGTGGGTGGCGGCGGGTGCATACGGGGCGCGGGCCTGGGCTGATCTGGTGTCCCTGTGGGCGGCCTATCACCTTCAGTTAGCGCACGTCATCGCGCATCTGCCGCCGCCTGCGCTGGCCCATACCCTGCGTGTGGGTGGGGGAGAGGCGGTCACGCTCGAATTTCTGGCCGAGGATTACATGGCCCATCAGGTGCATCATCTGAATCAAATCTGGGAGCGCACGCGCGGATGACCTTGCCCGCCGGGTACATCCTTCGCCCCGCCACTCCTGCCGACGCTGCCCTGATCGCGACTCAGCGGGCGGCCATGTTTGCCGACATGAATGTGGAATACAGCGAAGCCGCAGCGCAATTTACGCCGTGGGTGGCGGCAAGGCTTGCGGCAGGCACCTATCTGGGCTGGATCGTAGAACATGACGGTGTGGCTGTGGCAGGCGCGGGCCTGATGATTCTCGACTGGCCGCCGCATTTCATTGATCCGCAACCGTTCCGCAGTTATCTGCTGAACGTGTACACGCACCCTCAGCACCGGGGCCGGGGCCTGGCGCAACGGCTGACCCAGATGGCCCTGGAGGAAACGCAGCGGCGCGGCATCCGCATCATGAGCCTGCATGCCAGCGAGTTTGGGCGGCCCCTCTACGAGAAGTTAGGATTTAAGCCGACCAACGAAATGCGAATCGTGCTGGAGGCTGAGGCATGAGCTACACCCTGCGCCCCGTCACCCACGCCGACTTGCCCGCGTTTCATACCGTGATGATGGCGGCGGGCATGGATTCCCGCTCCAGCTTGAACCGCACCACCGTTGCCGACCTGGAAGGTTCGCTGTTTGGTGTCGGCGCGGGCGGGTTCCTGGCCTGGGCAGGCGCGGAAGCAGTGGGCTGCGTCGGTTACCGCCCCGATGGGGAAGGTACCCTGACGCTGAATAAATTGGCGACCCTGCCCAGCACACGCGGTCAGGGCGTCGGCGCGGCGCTGGTGCAGGCCGTAGAAAATGTGGCCGCAGAACAGGGTTTTGACCGTGTGCTGCTGGCCGTCTCGCAATTCAATTTAGAAGTCATCCCTTTTTACGAACGGTTGGGGTATGTGCAGGATTCGGCGGCGGTGTATGCCCACGCCAGTCCCAACAGTCCTCAGCCGGTGGTGCTGGTGAAAGTCACGCGAGGTGATCCAGCTTGAAACTTCATGTCACATCTAGTGAAGGCGACAAGCTAGCCCAGTTGCCAACAGATCAGGTTTTTGTTGGCTTCCTTAACTTCAATGGCCCCTGCGACTTTACTTTTATTGGCCCCTATGAGGGCCTGTTAGGTGAAATTGAATACGAAGATTCAGAAACACCAGAAGTTCTCCATCATGGCAGGCTCTATTGGGGCAATTTTTGGACGAGCAAATGGCCCTCTAGTTCCCCGTCGAAAATTACTCTGCGACATCTGGGCGGAAACAGTTACAAGATAGTTCATCTTTATGCTTTCAGAGATCGTATTGGGGGCTGGAGTAGTAACGACTTTATGAACTTAATTGAAAGAGAAGAACTTTTGCCTTTAGGGAGATAGCATTTATGACCAATTCAACCCAACCTAAAAAGCTCTGGGGTGGCCGTTTTGCCGAAGCCACCGACGGCCTCGTGGAACTGTTCAACGCCTCCGTGGGTTTCGATCAACGCCTGGCCGAGCAGGATATTCGCGGCAGTTTGGCGCATGTGGCGATGCTGGGGGGCGTGGGCATTCTGGACGCTACGGAAGTCGCGCAGATTACGGACGGCCTGAATAACGTGTTGGCCGACATTCGCGCCGGAAATTTTGAATGGCGACTGGACCGCGAAGACGTGCATATGAACGTGGAAGCCGCGTTGCGTGACCGGATTGGCCCGGTGGCGGGCAAGCTGCACACGGCCCGTAGCCGCAACGATCAGGTGGCGGTGGATTTCCGGCTGTTTACCAAAGAGGCGGCGCTGGACTTGGCCGACAAAACGCGGGCGCTGCGGGCCGTGATGCTCGCTGAGGCCGAGAAGTACCTGCAAGAAGGAGTCATTCTGCCAGGGTACACGCACTTGCAGGTGGCCCAACCCATCTTGCTGGCGCACTGGTTTATGGCCTACGTTGCCATGCTGGAGCGCGATGAGGGCCGCTTCCGCGACGCCGCCGAGCGCATGGACGAATCCCCGCTGGGCAGTTCGGCACTGGCAGGCACGCCCTGGCCCATTGACCGCCATACCGTCGCCGCCGCCCTCGGGTTTGCCCGTCCCACCGCCAATTCCCTGGACGGCGTAGGAAGCCGAGATTTTGCGCTGGAATTCCTGAGCGCCTGCGCCATTCTCAGCGCCCATCTGTCGCGCCTGTCGGAAGAATTGA
>JAQBPF010000361.1 GCA_028287665.1 Deinococcus sp.
AGACCAGCCCCTACACGGGCGCAGGCACCGTCGTCGCCGTCCTCGATACCGGAATAGACGCCTCCCATCCCGCCTTTGCCGGGGTCGAACTGGCGGAGCAGGATTTCAGCGGCGACGGCAACGGCGACACCGAGGGCCACGGCACCCACTGTGCCGGAACGATTTTTGGCCGGGATGTGAACGGTACCCGCATCGGCGTGGCGCGTGGAGTGGGCCGGGCGCTGATCGGCAAGGTATTGGGTGAACAGGGAGGCAGCAGCGAGGCGATTGCCCGCGCCATTCTGTGGGCCGTTCAGGAGGGGGCGCATGTGATCAGCATGTCGCTGGGCATCGATTTTCCGGGGCTGGTGGCGCGGCTGGAACGACAGGGGTTTCCGACGCCGCTGGCCACCTCGGTTGCTCTGGAAGGCTACCGGGCCAATGTCAAGATGTTTGAGGCTTTGGCCTACACCGCCCAACACTGGGGCGCGGAGGAACGGCCGGTGCTGTTGGTGGCCGCCGCCGGAAATGAGAGCCAGCGCGATCAGAACAAGGACTGGGAAGTCAGCGTGTCGCCGCCTGCCGTCAGCACCGGATTTTTGAGTGTGGCGGCAGTGGGGCAAGCAGGCGGCCAACCAGAGGCTCAGGCAGCGGGCGGCCTGGTGGTCGCGCCCTTTTCAAATACCAACGCCAATATCGCCGCTCCGGGCGTCGGCATCGTGTCGGCCCGCGCCGGGGGAGGCAGCGCCAATCCCTTCATCAGCATGAGCGGCACCAGTATGGCGGCCCCACATGTGGCCGGAGTCACGGCGCTGTGGGCCGAAAAACTCATCAGGACCAACCAGTTGAGCCTGCTGCAACTTGGCACACGGGTCGCGGGGTCCGCCACCTTCAGCGGGCTGGCAGGCGGCACCGATCCTGCCGATGTCGGCCTGGGCCTGGTGCAGGCACCCCAGCAGGCCTGAGCCTGAGCTGGCCGAATCAGCCGAACCCGGTCTGATGGGCCGTCAGCAGCGCCCCGGTGGTGTGTTCAGTCTCCCCCACTGGCCACTTTCAGGCGCTCCATCAGTTGCACGAACGCCTGCGCCGTCACCTGCACGTCTCCAAACGAGCGGTGGCGGCCCCCCTCGGCGAAGGTCAGGTTCAGGCGTTCGGCCAGCACGCCCAGATTGTGGGCACGTTCGCGGGGAAAGGCGCGGCGGGAGAGCTGCACCGTGCAGTATTCGGTGGGCGGAGCCCAGACCAGACCCGCCCGCCGCGCCGCCACCCGCACAAAACCGTTGTCAAAAGGTGCGTTGTGCGCCACCACCGGCAGGTTGCCCACAAACTTCAGAAAGTCAGGCAGCGCCTGGGCAATGGTCGGGGCGTGGCGCACCATCGCATCCGAAATGCCGTGAACCTGCTGTGCCCGCCACGGAATTTGCAGGGTGCTGCCGCTTTCGCTGGTGGGCCGGACCAGCGTCTCAAACTTCTGGCTTTCGTCCACGCGCCCATCCACGATCCGCACCGCGCCAATTTCCACGATGCCGTCTCGTTCGGGCGACAGGCCCGTCGTCTCAAGGTCAAACACCACAACATTCATCAGGGGCCAGGGTAGCGCTTGGCCGGGGGAAGGATCGATTCCCGGCGGTCCTGGCCCCCGTCCAGTCGTCCTCGTCTCAACAAGCCCTCCCTCTCATTCAGCCTCACGCTGCCGCCTTCATTGGCCCTCCAGGGGGAAAGGAATCCAGCCACGAAATGCCGTTGACCACCACGGAGTTGTTCTATGTCGCAGTTCTGTCAGAGGGAGGCAGATAGGCTAGACCCCATATGACGCGTGCGCCTGCTCCCTCTTTTTCTCCTGGGCTGTCTTCTGGGCTGTCTTCGGGGCCTGCTGGGGCGCACGCATCTGCCCACGCCTCTGTTCTCACCGCAGCGCTGGCCCAGTTGGACAACGTGATTCTGGGCAAAAGCCACCAGGTCCGGCTGGCCGTGGCCTGTCTGCTGGCACGCGGCCACCTGCTGATAGAAGACCAACCGGGCGTGGGCAAAACCACGCTGGCCCACGGCCTGGCCCGCACCCTGGGCCTGGCGTTCCGGCGGGTGCAGTTTACCGCCGACCTGTTGCCCACCGACCTGCTGGGCGTCAGTGTCTGGGACGCGGCCTCTACAGAATTCCGCTACCATGCCGGACCTATTTTCTCGGAAGTGTTGCTGGCCGATGAGATCAACCGGGCCACACCCAAAACGCAGGGAGCCCTGCTGGAAGCGATGGAAGAACGGCAGGTCAGTGAGGGCGGCGTCACGCGCCCACTGCCCGATCCTTTTTTTGTGATCGCCACGCAGAATCCGGCGGCGTTCGTCGGCACCTCTCCTCTGCCCGAAGCGCAACTGGACCGCTTTTTGCTCACCGTGACCCTGGGCTATCCCGATGCCCGAGCCGAGCGAATTCTGCTGGAAACGGGTGGGCGAATCCTGACCGTGCGCGACCTTCCTGCCGTCCTGAACGCCAATTTGCTGACTGCCATACAGCGCGAAGTTGACGCGGTGTATGCGGCGGCCCCGCTGCTGGATTATCTGCAGGTGCTGGCCCGCGCCACCCGCGAACATGGAGCGCTGGCGGCAGGCCTGAGTCCACGGGCGCTCCTGGCACTGCTGGCCGCCGCCAAAGCGTGGGCTTACCTGGCTGGCCGCCGCATGGTGCTGCCGGAAGACGTGCAGGCGATCTTTCCGGCGTTGGCGGCCCACCGACTGCCTGTACGCGATCCGGGCGTGCGGATTGGCGACGTGATGGCCCGTCTGCTGGCCGACACGCCGATTCCTTAGGCGGCGTTCTGCTCTTGCCTCAGCCTGTGCGTACCCTCTCCTACCGCCTGCGCCCCACCCGCATGGGCACGGGCTTTCTGATCCTGATCGTGCTGACGCTGGTGGGCTGCGTCAATTACAGCCTCAGCCTGGGCTACGGGGCCACCTTTTTGCTGGCGGGCGTCTGGGCGGTCACTGCCGGGCAGGCCATGCGGGCAGGCCGCGCCCTGCGGGTCAGATTGGACCCCCCCACCGAGGTGGTGGCAGGCACCCCGCTGACCCTGACCGGACAGGCCACTGGACTGGCAGGCACGCCCTTCGAAGTGTGCCTGAGCAGCGTGGTCGCCGCCACCGGACACACTCCAGCAGAGACGGCAGCAACGCGCTTTGAGCTGAACCTGCCTCCGCAGGCACGCGGTCCCCTGACCCTGCCCCCGGTGCAGATCGCCGCTTACGACAGCCTCGGACTGTGGCGCTGGGTTCAGGTGCTGCCCTGGGCGGCCCTGGGCGTCTCTGCGCTGCCCCCTGTCTTTCCGGCCCCAGAGCAAGGTGCCCCGCCGCCCCCCGCCCGCCGGAGCGGGGCCACAGGTGAGGGCCTGGGCCGCACCGCTGGCCACGAGGATTTTTCGGGGTTGCGTGCCTATGTGCCCGGAGACTCGCCCCGTCTGGTGTCCTGGAAACATGCAGCCCGCACAGGCATCCTCCTGACCCGCGAATTTGACGCCCCCGCCGGTACGGCGCTGATGCTTGACTGGGCGGATACGGCGGCGCTGGACCACGCCGAGGCCCGCCTGTCTCGCCTCGGTGCCTGGATAGGCGCGGCGCGGGCGGCAGGACAACCTTTTGGCCTGCACCTGCCGGGGCAAACGCTGCCCACTGCGGCAGGAGAAGCGCACGCCCAGGCGGCGCTGACGGCTCTGGCCCTGCACCAGCCCCTGCCCGCACCTCTGGCCGCCTCCAGCCAGCCCCGCACCCATGCGCCTGCCCTCTCTGCCGGGGCCCTGCGGTTTACGCTGTTTGGGCTGGCCGTGGCCCTCGCGCCGGGGGTGCTGCGCCAACCGGTGTGGGTCTCGCTGCTGACCGCGCTGCTCCTGGGCTACACCGCCCTGCAGACCCGTCCTCTCCGGGTGGGCTGGCTTCACCGAACCCGGCCCCTGCCCAGTTGGGTGCTGGGCATAGCGGCTGGACTGGCTGCGGTGGCCCTGAACGTCGAATACGGCACCCTGCTGGGCAGTCAGGCGGGCACGGCGTTGCTGGGTCTGTTGGCGGCCCTCAAAGCAGCCGAATCCCGCAATTTGCGCGACGCCCGCTTACTGGTGCTGCTGAGCCTGTTCGTCACGTTTACGCACTTTTTGCAGGGGCAGGGGCCACTGGTCGCCCTGCATGCCCTGCTGAGTGTGACGCTGCTGCTGGCGGTGGGCAGCGTGTGGGTGGTGCCGACACCAGAAGCCGCCGCACCGGGCGCAGACAGCCGCAGCACAGGCGAGCCCGCCCCTCATCTCTCACCTCTCCGGGCAGCGGCCCACGTTGTGGGGCTCGCCCTCCCGCTGATGCTGGTGCTGTTCGTGCTGTTTCCGCGCCCAGACGGCCCACTGTGGCAGTTGCCGCTTCAGGGCCGCAGCCAGACCGGACTGTCGGACGAGATTCGTGCCGGAGAGTTCAGCGACCTGGCCCGCAGCGACGCCGTGGCCTTCCGGGCTGATTTCAGTGCGGGGCTGCCCGCGCCCCAAGACCGCTACTGGCGCGGCCCTGTCTTCGAAAGCTATGACGGCCTGTCGTGGACCCAGGCGCGGCTGCGCGGGGCGTCGCCCAGCATAGAACCGACGGGCCCGGAAAGTGTCTATACCCTGACGCTGGAACCCAACGGCAAACCCTGGCTGCTGACGCTGGACGTGCCCACCGACCTGCCGTCCGGCGCGTTCGTGACCACCGCCTTTCAGGGGGTCAACCTCCGCTCCACCACCACCCGCACCCGCTACTCTATTCGCAGCCGCAGCGCCCGTCTGGGCGTTCAGGAAAGCACCGAGCGCCTGAATTACGACCTGTTGCTGCCCGTGGGTCAGAGTCCGCGTGCCCGTGCCCTGGCGGCCAGCTGGGCCAAGTTGCCTCCAGCGGCCAGAATTCAGGCGGGGTTGTCCTACCTCCAGCAGGGCGGGTTTACCTACACGCTCAACCCGCCGGTCCTGCCCGCAACAGACCGCGTAGACGCCTTCCTGTTCGGCGCACGCACCGGATTTTGCGAGCATTACGCCAGCGCCTTCGCCTTTCTGATGCGGGCGGCAGGTCTGCCCGCGCGGATCGTGGGCGGCTACCTGGGGGGCGAGATCAACCCAGACGGCGGCTACCTGATCGTGCGCCAGCAAGATGCCCATGCCTGGGTGGAAGTCTGGCTGGCAGGAGAGGGCTGGACGCGGGTAGACCCCACCGCCGTGGTCGCCCCGGCCCGCCTGAACACCAACCTCAGCACGGCCCTGACCCAGCCCAACGCCACCCGCGCCGCGCCCTCTGGCCCACTGGCACGCCTTCGCCTGCGTATAGATGCCCTGCAAAACCGCTGGAACGACACGGTCGTGGGCTACAACGGCGAGCAGCAGCGCAGCCTGTTGGGGCGGGTGGGTCTGGGAGAAGTGGGGGCCGCACCCTACCTGCTGGCCCTGCTGGGGCTGATGGCCCTGGCGCTGGTGCCCGCCCTGCTGGTGGCCCGCCGTGCTGGGCAGCTCAGCGACCCCGCCGCCCGCGCCCTGCACGACCTCACCGTGCGTCTGCATCTGCTCCGCGCCCCCGGAGAGACTGCCAGTGCCTACGCCGCGCGTGTGCAGGAACGCTGGCCGCAGTCGTCCGAGTCGCTGACCGCCTTTCTGAGTGCCTATCACGAAGCCCGCTATTCGCCGGAAGCCTCGGCAGAAGGGGTGAAGAAGTTGCGGGCGCTGGTGCGGAAGGTGCGGCGTTAGAGCATTTGGCAGAAGAATGGCGTGTTGTGCTGCATTCTTCTGCCCGAACGAAGCGAGTGAATGGGGTGAGCAATTCTCCGAATTCCGGCCTTGTCACACCCATCACTGACCCCTCACCACCCACGTTCCGCGTGCCGTCCTGCCGCATACTGACCCCACATGAAAGTCCTGATAATCGTAGCCACAGCGGGCGAAGCGGCGAGGCTGGCAGGCGTGCCCGCACATGTGGTGGTCAGCGGCGTGGGCGCGGTGGCGGCGGCCCTGACCACCCAGCAGGAGCTGATGAGAGAGCCGTTCGATCTGGCCGTCAGTGCCGGAATTGGTGGCGCGTATACGGGCAGCGGCATGAATCCGGGTGATCTGGCCATTTCCAGCCTGATGGCACAGGCCGATCTGGGCGCAGTGAACGGCCTGCCGGGTCAGGAAAAGTTTTTGTCCCTGGAAACACTGGGGCTCAGCGTGCAGCCCGATCAGCTCAACGCGGGAGTCTTTCCGGCCTGGGCAGGCGCAAAAGACCTGGCCGACGGTCTGAACAGCCCCAGCCTGCATGTGCGCTCCGGCCCAGCCCTGACTTTATCTACAGTCACTGGCAGTCTGGAGGTGGCGCAACATCTGGTTGCCCGTTTTCCCGGCGCACTCAGCGAGGGCATGGAAGGCGCGGGTGTGGCGCACGCCGCCCTACACTGCGGCGTACCTGCCCTGGAGATACGCGGCATCAGCAATCCGGTGGGACCGCGTGACCGGGCGGCGTGGAAACTGGGTGAGGCCTTGGCCGCGACGAGGCGGGGCGTGGAAGCGCTGCTGGGCTGGTAGGCGGAGGCAGGCTACAGCAAGTGGGCGGCGGAAGGGCCTGTGCCACAACCTACCGCCCACTCCCTCTCCCCTCAATTTCTGTTCAGAAACAGATTCTGTACGGGCGTGGGCGCAACGGGGAAGTTGACCTGCACATGCACGGTGGTGCCAGCAGGGGTCTGAGGGTCCACATTGATCCAGTGACTGGCCAGCACGGGAGGGTTGGGCTGAGGATCGATGGCCCGCACTAATACGCGGCCCTGCGCGGGCACGAACACGCACCAGCCTTCGGGGGCAGCGGTAAAGGCCCGCACAGGCAGCACGCTCTGCAGCGTCAGGTCGGTGGGGGTGGCCCAGTACTCGATCAGGAGGCTGGCCTGCTCGCGGATCAGGTCCTTTTCTTCGATGTTCAGCTGGATTTCTACGCTGTCACTCTGGCCGGGGACCAGATTCATCCATCCGGGGACCACGTAACGGCCACTGCGGGCGCTCTTAAATTGTTGGGGGGCGGGATTGGTCATACGGTCAGGGTAGCGCGGGCAGTCTTTCCAGGCCATCACACTGGCCCGGTCTGGGCCATACACCCAGATAGGGGCGGGAGTTTACTCAGCAGCGTCCTGGGCAGGTGTGACGGTGTTGACCGTGTGCAGCAGGGCACGCACGGCCATGTAGCCCACCACGAAGAACAGCAGCGGCACCAGGTTTATATTCACTTCGGCGTCTTTTTCGGGGGTCAGGGCATTCTGGCGGCGAAACTTGATCATGTCTTACAGCCTACGCGCCCGACATGACCGGGGAGCCACACTGAGGCTTGAGCCAGCGTTGACAAATGGAGTGGGCAGGTGCCGCAGCCCTGAGGGTCTGGGGCTCTCTTTCTGTGGCCCGCTATTCCGGCCAAGCGTGAAGGCCGACATTGCGCGGCCTGCCTAGAGGAGATAGAACCGTTCCCGTGACCCTTCATGCTGCTCCCACCACCTCTGAGCCTGCTCAACCGCCGACCACCATGCGGGCGCTGAGCAAGCAACACGCCCGCGAAGGCATCTGGATGATCGAAACCGAGGTGCCGACCCCCGGCCCCAACGACCTGCTGATCCGCGTCAAAAAGAGCAGCATCTGCGGCACCGACGTCCATATTTACAGGTGGGACGAATGGGCGCAGCACACCATTCCGGTGCCGATGGTGGTGGGCCACGAATATGTGGGCGTGGTGGCGGGCCTGGGCAGCGAGGTGCGCGGCTTTGCGGTGGGCGACCGGGTGAGCGGTGAGGGTCACGTGACCTGCGGACACTGCCGGAATTGCCGTGCAGGACGCCGCCACCTGTGCCGCAATACCCTGGGCGTGGGCGTGAACCGTCCGGGCAGCTTTGCCGAATATCTGGTGCTGCCTGCCTTCAATGCCTTCAAAATTCCCGACGATATTTCGAATGAGGTGGCGGCTATTTTTGACCCCTTCGGCAACGCCGTGCACACGGCTCTCAGCTTTGATCTGGTGGGTGAAGACGTGCTGATCACGGGCGCGGGGCC
>JAQBPF010000364.1 GCA_028287665.1 Deinococcus sp.
CTGCGGGCCACCGTATCGCGGCCATACAACATGACTTCCTGTTGCTGACCATCGCGCAAATTCACGATGGCAGGCACCGTCAATCCGGCGGGCAGCTTCAGGGTCATCCGGGCAATATCGGAGCGCAGATCGGCCACGTTTGCCAGCTGATTGGTCAGCGCCAAACTGCTGCGAATATTGGCGTCGCGGGCCTGAAGACGGGCGGGCAACTCGTCCAGATTGAACTGGAAGACGTTGGGAGCCTGAAGCGTTTTTTGAAACAGCGCCGGATCAAGTTGCAGCCGCGAAAGTTGCTGATTCTGGATGGTGATGGGCTGAAGTTGCAGGCGGTTCAGCTGGATGGTATTGACCGTGTTGCCCTGGGCTGAAGCGGTGCAGGCCAGCGTCACAGTCAGGGCGGCGAGCGCAGTTGTTCTCAGGCGGTTGGTCAGGGTGCGGGCGGGAGACGAATAGACCGGACGGTTCGTATTCTTATGCATAAAACCCCTCCATCTGACACCGTGACACTTAGGAAGTTGTGGATGCGCGGTTCAGTGCAAGCATTACACACCGGGCCTCATGATCAACCCATGATCGGCGGGAGCACACCCATCAGACGGGGATCAGGTCAGTCAAGACAAAGGCTTTTGCCTGTATGGCACAGAAAAAAGCGCCCAGCCGAAGCCAGAGCGCCCTTTCATCGAACCTCAGTTTAGAGTTCCAGCAGCATCCGGGCCGGGTCTTCCAAAAGGTTCTTGATCATGACCAGAAACTGCACGGCTTCCTTGCCGTCGATGATCCGGTGATCGTAGCTGAGCGCGAGGTACATCATGGGCGCGATGACGACCTGACCGTTCTGGGCAATAGGCCGCTCGATGATGTTGTGCATGCCCAGAATGGCGCTCTGGGGCGAGTTGATGATCGGCGTGCTCATCATGGAGCCGAAGGTGCCGCCGTTGGTGATGGAGAAGGTGCCGCCAGTCATGTCTTCCATGGTCAGCTTGCCGTTCTTGGCCTTCTGAGCAAAGCCCGCGATTTCCTTCTCGATTCCGGCCAGGCTCATGGTGTCGGTGTCGCGCAGAATGGGCACGACCAGGCCACGCTCGGAGGCCACCGCGATGCCGATGTCATAAAAGCCGTGGTAGATGATGTCCTTACCGTCCACGCTCGCATTGACCACCGGGAAGGCTTTCAGGGCCTCGGTGGCGGCCCGTACGAACAGGCTCATAAAGCCCAGCTTGGTGCCGTGCTTGGCCACAAACTGATCCTGATACTTCTTCCGGAGATCCATGGCGGGCTGCATGTTCACTTCGTTGAAGGTGGTCAGGATCGCCGCCGTGTTCTGCACTTCCTTCAGGCGCTCGGAAATACGCTGGCGGATGCGGGTCATGGGCACGCGCTGTTCGGTGCGGGGGCCGCTGGGAATGGTGGTGGCAGGAGCAGGCGTGGGGGCAGGTGTGGCCGCTGGGGCGCTGGCCGCAGCACTGGCATTTGCAGCACTGGCACTGCCAATCGCGCCCACCGCGTCGGCCTTGGTGATGTTCCCCTTGGGGCCAGTGGCGGGAATCTGGGCGGGGTTCAGGTTGTTCTCGACGACCACCTTCCGCACGGCGGGCGAGAGGTCTTCACGGCGCTCGGCGGGGTTGGCACCGGGAATGTTGGTGTCGGGCTGGCTGGCCGTGCCGCCTGCACTGACCTCGTTGGCCACCGGGCCAGCGGCCTGGTCTGCGGCGGGGGCCGGAGTGGCTGCCGGGGCGCTGCCTGCCTCGCCCACCGTGCCCAGCACTTCCTCGCTGAGAACCGTATCCCCCTCATTCTTCAGCACGCTCTGCAGCACGCCGTCTTGCTGGGCGGTGACTTCCAGCACCACCTTGTCGGTTTCGATCTCTGCGATGACCTCGCCGCGCCTCAGGGCGTCGCCGGGTTTCTTGTGCCACGTCAGCAGCGTACCTTCACTGACCGACTCACTAAAAACAGGAACCTTGATGTCTGCCATAATCTCACCCTTTATACCCCTCACGGGGCGTCTCTGGGCGGGGAACGGCGGGGCACGCAATGCACGGAATACAGAAAGCTGCGGCTGGGGCTGGAAATCCGGCCATTCTGACCGTTTGGGCATCTGCGCCACTGGCTTAGGCCACTTTGCGCTGTGCGGTGGTTGGGGCAGCGGCCTAGATTGACCCTGCTTCTCCGCCACCCTTCAGGCGGTCAGGAGAAAGCAACAAGGGGAATTCATCATGCCCAAATTGAATCAGATTATTGCCGTCGAAAAGAGTGTGAAAAGCCGCGCCTTTCAGGAACTGACCGAGGCGCACCACGCGCTGCAAAAGCCTGCGCTGCTGTCGGGCATCTCGCGTACCTACCGCCCAAAGGATGAGGAAGGCGAGACGCTGCCGCCCGAATCGACCCGTGTGCAGGCCAAAGCCGAGGAAATTATCCGGCAGACGGCCCAGATTATGGGCAACCTGTTTGACGTGACCGCCACCAAAGACTGGGCCAACAACGAGGCCAAAGCCGACGTGGTGGTGGGCGAGCGCGTGCTGCTGCGGCAGGTGCCCGTGACTTACCTGCTGTTCTTGGAAAAGCAACTGACCGATCTGCACACCTTTATTCGCAAATTGCCTGTGCTGGACGCCAGCGAGAGCTGGACCTTCGACCCCAGCACCGACACATACGCCACCGACCCAGTGCAGACGGAACGCACCAAAAAGATTACGCGCAACCACGTGAAGGCCGAGGCCACCGACAAGCACCCCGCGCAGGTGGAGGTGTACTACGAGGACGTGACGGTGGGCTACTGGCGCACCCTGAAATTTTCGGGCGCATTGCCCGCCGTGCGCGTGAATGACCTGCTGACCCGCGTACAGAAATTGCAGCAGGCCGTGAAATTTGCCCGCGAGGAAGCCAACGGCGTAGAAGTCACGGACCGCAAGGTGGGCGAGCAGGTGTTTGCGTACTTGCTGGAAAGCTGAGGGCAGCGTTTCAGATCAGAACGCCCCAGATCAGGTTGAACCCAGCAAGGCAGGGCCGGAAGAGAACATGACTTCCGGCCCTGCCTCAATTCAGTTGCCTGATCCCTTGCCTAGGCCAACCAGCCCATTGCCCCGCTCGCCCTACACGCCTAACCTGTGCAGCGGAGTACCACGCTGAGGCTCAGCTTCAGATTGAACGGGGTCAGGGTTCCAGTGCAGGTTCGATTCCTGCCCTCGCCACCACAGTTTTCGGACTCCAGGTTCCAAAACGCGGCGAGGTAGCCCAACGGAAGAGGCAGCCCTGCCCCAAGACACAAACTCAGATTCTCGCTCCAGACTGAGTATTCACCGCTCAAGGCTCAATCGCACGCTTTGGGTCGAAGCCAGCCGAGGTCAATGGTTCGAATCCCTTCCGCTCCTCCAATCTGGAGCGGTGGCGCAGTGGGAGCGCGCGGCTGATAAGAAATGAACCTAAAGCTTAAACGTGTGGGCCTGTGCAATTGGGCGGTACACCTGAGACGGAAGACCGGATATGTCTTCCGTCTATTTTTTGTGCCGTCCAGCAAACAACACCCACCAAAAGAGCCAAAAAAGGACGCCGAAGCGCCCCTTCTGGTCTGAAGTTGTGCTTCCGGCTCAGCTCTGGGCGCTGGCTTCCTGCGTCAGTTCGGTCTGGGCGTCCATCACCTTGCGGCTCACCTTTTCGCCCAGTGCGGCGGCGATCACGGCGGCCTGCTCCAGCGCGTGAACGCTGGCATATCCGGCAGCGGTGCTGGCACTGCGGGCGCGGCTGGCGTGCGAGAGCACCTGACCGGGGGCGAGGTTGGCTTCCAGGTCTTCCCAGATCATCAGCCACGCGCCCTGGTTTTCGGGTTCTTCCTGCGCCCACACAACCTGTGCGCCGGGGTGCTTGGCCAGTTCGGCACTCAGGGCGGCGGCGGGGAAGGGATACAGCTGCTCCAGGCGAATCAGGGCCGTGCCTGCGTAGCCTTCGGCGTCGGCGTTGCGGGCCTCGACCAGTTCCCAGTGCAGCTTGCCGCTGCTGACGACCACGCGGCGGGCCTTCTCTACCGTATCGTCGCCAATCACTTCGCAGAATCGGCCATCGGTGAAATCGCTCAGGGGATTCATGGCCTGCTTGTTACGCAGCAGGCTCTTGGGCGTCATCACGATCAGGGGCTTGCGGTACGGGCGGAGCACCTGACGGCGCAGCAGGTGGAACATCTGGGCGGCGCTGCTGGGCACCACGACCTGCATGTTCTTCTGGGCACACAGCTGCAAGTACCGTTCCAGGCGGGCGCTGCTGTGTTCCGGGCCTGCACCCTCGTAGCCGTGCGGCAGCAGCAGCGTCAGCCCTGAGAGTCGTTGCCACTTGCTCTCGCCCGCACTCAGGAACTGGTCGATCACGGCCTGAGCGCCGTTGGCAAAGTCACCGAACTGGCCTTCCCAGGCGATCAGGGCTTTGGGTTCAGATGTGCTGTAGCCGTATTCGAAGGCCATCACCGCTTCTTCCGAGAGGGTAGAATCCACCACTTCTACACGGCCCTGATGCGGCCCGATATGGGCCAGACCCAGGTATTCCTCACGCATGGGGTCTTCGGCGTTCTGATCGTGCAGCACAGCGTGGCGGTGCACAAACGTCCCGCGCCCGGAATCCTGACCCACCAAGCGAACGCCGTAGCCCTCATCCAGCAGGGTGGCGTAGGCCAGCATTTCGCCCATGCCCCAGTCCAGCGGTTGCTCGCCGCGTGCCATCGCCTTGCGGGTGTTCAGGACGCGCTGCACGGTGCGGTGCACCACGAAGCCTTCGGGCACTTCATTGAGCGCGAGGCCGATTTCGGTCAGCTTGGCCTGCGGTACAGCAGTCGCCACCTCATCCTTCCAGTTGGTGTGCAGGTACTCGCTCCAGTCCACGGCCAACTTGCTCTGCTCCAGGTTCTCCATTTCCTCGACCACTTCGTTGCCTGCGTCCAGCAGATCACGGAAGTGGTTGACCAGTGCGTCGCCCTCGCCTGCGCCCAGCACGCCCGCTTCTTCCAGTTGTTTGGCGTACAGGGCGCGGGTGCCGGGGTGCTGGTCGATTTCGCGGTACATGATCGGCTGGGTCATGCGCGGCTCGTCGCCCTCGTTGTGTCCGTTGCGCCGGAAGCAGATCAGGTCGATGAACACGTCCTTGCCGAAGGTCTGACGGTATTCCAGCGCCAGATCACCGCAGTAGGCCACCGCCTCGGGATCGTCCCCGTTGACGTGCAGCACGGGCGCGTTGGCAATCTTGGCCACGTCGGTGCAGTAGCGGCTGCTGCGGGTATCGCGTGGGTCGGAGATGGTAAAGCC
>JAQBPF010000384.1 GCA_028287665.1 Deinococcus sp.
GAACTGGCCGCCCATTTTGAGGCGGGCACACGCGGCGAAATCGTGCTGGTGGTGGCAGGCCGACCTGAGGGCGAGGCCGACCCAGCGCAGCCCGTGACCGATCCGGCAGAGCAGGCCAGGGCGTGGGCGGCGGCGGGGCAGGGGGTCAGAGATATACGTGACGCGCTCATGCGGCAGGGTTTGCGTAAGAATGACGCTTATGCGCTGGCTCTTCAGGTCACGCAGGCTGGCTCCCCACAGGCGGAGCAGCTCTGAACGCCCATTTTGACCGCCTTCCCACCTGTTCCCCATCCGAATGAGGCCCACCATGATTGAACCAGACACCCACCATCCCAACCCCAACGGCCTCAAGCGTGTGGCCGTCCTGACCAGTGGCGGTGACGCGCCGGGCATGAACGCGGCCATTCGCGCTGTCGTCCGTACCGCGACCCACAACGGCATAGAAGTCGTGGGCGTGCGCCGGGGCTTTCAGGGGCTGCACGAGGGTGATATGGCCCTGATCGGCCCGCGTGACGTGGCCAACACCATCCAGCGCGGCGGCACGATCTTGCTCACGGCCCGTTCTCACACCTGGCGCAGCCCGGAAGGCCGGGCCAAAGGTGCCCAGAATCTGCGCGACTGGCAAGTAGACGGCCTGATCGTGATCGGCGGCGACGGCAGCTTTCACGGCGCACACTTTTTGCAGCAGGAACACGGCTTCCCGGTCATCGGTGTTCCCGGCACCATCGACAACGACCTGTACGGCACCGATCACACCATCGGCTACTTTACGGCCGTCGAAACAGCCCTTGATGCCGTAGACAAACTGCGCGACACCGGGGCCAGCCACGAGCGCATTTTTGTAATCGAGGTCATGGGCCGCCACGCTGGACACATTGCTCTGGAAGTGGCGGTGGCGGGCGGGGCCGAGGAAGTTTTCATTCCCGAAGACGCCAAACCGGTCGACGGCGTGGTGGAGATCGTGAAAGGCAGCCTCGCCAAAGGCAAAGCCAGTTCCATCATCATTGTGGCCGAGGGGTATCCGGGCGGCGCAGAAGGTGTGAGCAAGGCCATCCATGAAGGCACGGGCCAGGAAACCCGTGTCAGTATCCTGGGCCACATCCAGCGCGGCGGCACGCCCGTTTCCAGTGACCGCGTTCTGGCCAGCCGACTGGGTGAAGCTGCCGTATATGCCCTGATGGACGGCAAAAGTGACGTGATGGTGGGCCGTCAGGGCGGCAGCATCAGCCACATTCCGCTGCATGAAACGTGGGAAAAGCGGAAGGATGTCAACCGCGACCTGTACCGCTGCGCCAAGACCCTGAGCGTATAACGCACCCCTCGGCCAGTCAGAGGCAGCCGCCCCGATCATCTGGGGCGGCTGGCTTTTGGTCATCAGTTCAGGTTGCCCTTATTATCCGGACTGGCATTGATGGCCGAACATCCGGCCCGGCTGATCATGCTGGCCGCTGGAGGTTCGGCACACGCCGCTAGTCGTTGTCTTGAATGGAAGACCGTCGCCAACAGATGCCCATGAGGACGCCTTTAGACGTCGGATCATCCTCGCAAATTACCGCCCGTTTGGATCAGGCAGGGCCGCACCTGGGGTGGAGGCGGCCTGTCGGGTCGTGTGTTATTCCCGTTCTACATTCCGCAGGAAGGCGGGGATGTCGTAATCCTTGGGATCGTAGCTGCTCGTCGGCGTGCCACGCACGGGCTTCACGATGGTTTCGATGCTGCTGCGGCCACTGGTGCCCCCGGCAATGCTGATGGGGGTGTCATTGAATCCTGTGGCGATCACCGTCACGCGCACTTCGTCGCCCGCGGCTTCGTCGGGCGTGATCCCGAACAGAATGTCGGGGTCCTCGAAGCCGGTGGCCTCGCGGATCTTCTCCACGATTTCGTTGGCGTCGGTCATCGACAGGTCAAAGCTGCCAGTCACGTTGACCAGAATCCGGCGTGCGCCGTCGATGCCGCGCTCCAGCAGCGGGCTGTGGATGGCACTCATGGCGGCTTCCTCGGCCACCTTTTCGCCCCGGCCCGCGCCGATGCCCATCAGCACCGTTCCCGAATTGGCCAGCAGGTTCCGCACATCGGCAAAATCAAGGTTGATCATGCCCTCGACGTTGATCACGTCGCTGATGCCCTTCACGCCGTAGTACAGCACGCGGTCAGCGATCAAGAACGCCTCGCGGAAACTGACTTTTTTGTCTACGGCTGTAAGCAATTTCTCGTTGTTCACCACGATCATGCCGTCAACACGGTCGGCCAGTTTGCCGATCCCTTCCTCGGCAACACGCAGGCGTTTTGGCCCTTCAAACTTAAAAGGCCGCGTAACGATGGCGACCGTAAGCACGCCCATCTCGCGGGCAATCTCAGCGACCACAGGAGCGCTGCCCGTCCCGGTGCCGCCGCCCATGCCTGCCGTAATAAACAGCATGTCGGTGCCGTCGAGGTATTCCTTGATGCGTTCCCGGTCTTCAAGGGCCGCTTTCTCGCCCACTTCCGGGTCTGCACCTGCGCCCAGGCCGCGTGTCAGACGGTCTCCCAGCTGAATTCGCACTTCGGCATGGCTTTTGGCCAGCACCTGCGCGTCTGTATTGCCAGCGATAAACTCCACGCCTTCGAGTCCTGATTCAATCATGCGGTTGACGGCATTGTTGCCCGCTCCGCCCAAGCCGATCACACGAATTTTGGCCGCTTGCATTATGTCTCCTTACGTTCCGGCACTTCCGCTGGGGGTGTACCGTAGCTATTCGGCGTAGTTTAACGCACGATCTGCGCTATAGGGCTTTGGCCATGTGAATGAGCGAGTGATCTGGCCAGACAGCATGACCTACAGATGCTAGTGCGGGGTCAATGCACCGCGTTTTTGCTGCCCAGTCACGTCACGCCCGGTTTATTCACTGATGAGGTTGACGGAAGGTAAGAGACCCATTTCAGAAATGAGAAAGATGGCAAAATAATAAGGCAGGGTGGCGAAAGATGAGAAACCGGAACTCTTTTCTTGACATTGTGAAGGACTCTAGGTCGAAGGTCATTGTAGAACGTTGGCTTTGCCAGTCCCAGTTCAGCGGCCTGGGCTGACGGTCAATCTGTTGGTCCACTCACGGCCTCCACTGAACCAGAAGACCCACCGATCAAGGTGGGCCAAAGGTTGAGACACGGTGCGGTTTGGACACGGGGCAAGCACAACGGTGCAGGCAGATCAGAACCAGTCTTTGAAGATGTTCCTGACGCGCTCGGTGATGCTCGGTCCATCCTTTTTGGCAGGCGCGCCGGGGTCCAATTTGACCGGCTCTGGGTTAAGAGGTTGGGGAGACACAGGAGGCAGGAGGGGAAGGCCATTGGTCTCGCCTGGATTCGGCTGAGCGCCCCCTGCTGCCTGCTCATGGCCCTCAAAGATCATGTCAGGTACTTTGCCGTCCTGCCCGATGCCGTACAGCACCAATCCAACGCTGGCGGCGTGGGCTGGACTGCTCACGATATCGCTGAGGCCGCCGATGCCGCGTGGTCGGCCCACGCGCACAGGCAGGCGGAAGCGGTCGCGGGCCAATTCCGCAGTGCCGCGCAACTGTGACGCGCCGCCGGTCACGACCACAGCCTGGGCCACCAATTCCACTGGTCCCAGGGCCTGATCAATCTCGTCGCGGATCATGCCGTAAATCTCGGCAATGCGCGGCTTGATGATGCGCGAGAGTTCAAAGGCGCTGATGGCGTGGGTGCTGCCCGAAGCGGTGGTGATTTCCAGCGTCAAATCCTGATCGGCCAATTCGGGGAGGGCCGCCCCGTACTTGCGCTTCACGTTCTCGGCTTCCTCAATCGGAATTTTCAGAATCTGCGCCAGGTCGGCAGTGACATGTTCGCCGCCAATCGGAATGCTGGCGCTGTGGGCCAGGTTGCCGCGCTTGAACACGCCCACGTCGGTGGTGCCGCCGCCCATATCGATCACGATGACCGTCTGGCTCTGCTCCAGGGCTTCCAGTGTGGCCAACCCGGAGGCCAGCGCGTGCAACACGAAGCCGTCGACCTTCAGGCCCGCTTCCTGCACGCAGCGGCGCAGATTGAGCAGCGGCCCGGCGGTTCCGGCCACGATATGCACGTCCACTTCAAGCCTCACGCCGTGCATGCCGACCGGACTCTTGATGCCTTCCTGACCGTCGACCACGTATTCCTGCGGCAACGTATGGATGATTTCCAGATTCGGATCAAGCGGCACCGCGCGGGCGTTTTCTATGGCACGGTCCACGTCTGGCTGGGCAATTTCCTGATTGCGGCGAATGGCGGCCAGGCCGTGGCTGGTAATGGCCTTGGCATGGTTGCCTGCCACACTCACGAAGACGCTGCTCACCTTCACGCCGCTGACGCGTTCGGCCGCCGCCACCGACTGCCGGATGGCGTGGGTGGTGCGTTCCAGGTTCACCACGCTGCCGCGCTTCATGCCTTCGCTGGGCACGCTGCCCTGCCCGATGATGTCGAGGGTCCCGTTTGGCGCGATTTCCCCGATGACGGTGGTGATTTTCGTGGTGCCGATATCGAGGCCCACAATGATTGAATTTTCCTTCATTCTTGGACGCTCACCCCCCACGGGTAGATGTTGATTTTTTTGTTTGGGTACATGCTGATGCTCCCAGCATACTTTACGAGGGATTTCAGGTCACCGCTCCACACCGCGCCGAGCCCCGTCTTGACGGTGACCCCTGACGGCGTGTAGGCAACCGATTGCACAGTGTAGCGCGATAAAAGCTGCGTAACGTAAAGGGCGACTGCCAGACGGTCTGGCACCCAGCCCCCCAGCAGCGGCAATGTGCAGTTGGGATCCGCTCCTGGAAGCGCTGTGCCGTCGGCGGCCAGAGTCACCACGGTGCCGTCTGAACGTTGCCAGCGGGCGTAAGGCACGCGTTCGACCAGGTCGATCCGGACCGAATCGGGAAACTTGCGGAGGATCTTGACCGACTGAATCCATGGATGGCCTGCCAACGCCCGCGCCCGCCACCCGCCGTAATACAGCCAGCCGAATTGAGGCGTCAGCCCTGCCAGTTGCTGCACCCGCGCCTCTGGAAGCTGGCGGTTGCCTGCCACTGTGACGGTACGGATGGGAAGGGCAAACCACGCGCCTGCCAATGCTGCGGCAGCCAAGGTCACGCCCAATGCCGTCCAGAGGCGGGAGCGGCGGGGTTTGGGGGCGGGGGGGAGAGGGGTGGGTTCTGGTTCCGGCCCGGCAGACACCAGAGGGACTTGCACGGGTTCAGAGGGCTCCGGCTTGATCCGGCGGTTGCCCTCGCCCACCTTTCTGCTGCTCATGCCTGCTCCGGCCACAGCTCGTATTCCAGCTCCATCGGCACGGGCACGCGGCTGCGAATGGCCTTCAGGAGGGCGTGCACATCGGCGCTGCTGGCCCCGCCCAGATTCACGATGAAGTTGGCGTGCTCGGGGGCAATCATGGCGTTCCCCACGCGGATGCCTTTGAGGCCTGCCTCGTCGATCAGTTTTCCGGCACTGACGCCGCCCGGATTCTTGAAGGCGCAGCCCGGCGTTTTCATCTTGGGTTGCCCTTTGCGGGCATGGTCGGCAGAGTTCATGGCGTCCAGCACGGCTTCTGGCGTACTGGGGCGCAACTTCAGGCGCACCCGCGACACGATGTGATTGCGCGGAATCCCGCTGTCCCGGTACCCCCACTTCAGGTCATCCGGAGTGATCTGCCGGGTGCCCTGTGGGGTCACGATTTCCAGGGTGTGCAGGCCGTCGAACATCTCGCCGTAGCGCGTGCCTGCATTCATCCACACCGCGCCGCCCACCTGTGCGGGGATGCCCACCGTGCCCTCCAGATTAGACAGGCCCAGCTTCTGCAATTTGCGGATTAGCCCCGGCAAGGGCACGCCGCCGCCCACCCAGCCGGTCACGAGTTGGTCCGGTGTGCTGAGGGCCGGGTCGGGGTCCAGATCGGCCTCAGCCAGTGGTCCCGCAAGGCGAATCACGCGCTCGCGCAGACCTTCATCGGCAATGACCAGATTGCTGCCGCCGCCCAGAATCCGGTAGGGCTGGCCCATGGCCTCGGCCAGTTGCTCGTGCGTCGAGACAAACCAGACTTCGGCCTCCCCGCCCACGCCCAGAGTGGTGTAGCGGGCCAGCGGCAGGCGTTCGACCCGCGCCCCCGTCTGGCTGACCGAAACCTCCTCCGAGGCGGTCATTCGCTCCCCTTGTGCGGCAACACATCCGGCGTGGCTGCTGCGGTCACTTCTCGCGCCAGCTTCCAGACGTCGCCTGCACCCATGGTCACGATGATGTCTCTGGGCTGGGCCGAAGCACGCAGGTAGCGCACCACCTCGGCGCGGTCGGGCCTGTAGGTCACTGCCGCGTGGCCGCCTGCCGTCATCCGTTCCGAGATCAGGGTGGCGTGAATGCCCGGAATCGGCTCCTCGGATGCAGCGGCAATATCCAGCATCAGCACCTCGTCGGCGTCCATCAGGGCGTCGGCCAGGCGGGGCCAGGACTGCTGGGTCCGCAGGTAACGGTGAGGCTGAAAGACCACGCGCACACGCCTGCCGGTCTGCCGGGCGGCCTGCACCGCAGCAGCGACCTTCGTGGCGTTGTGGGCGTAATCATCGACCACCAGCGCCCCGCCTGCCTCGCCGCGCGCCGTGCCGATATGCTGCCAGCGGCGGCCCGGTCCCCGGAAAGCGGCCAATGCCGCCGCGGCCTGTGCAAAGTTGCCGCCGTACAGATGCGTCACGGCCAGGGCCGCCAGGGCGTTCAGCACGTTGTGGGTTCCGGGCAGGCCCACCCGTGCCTCACCCAGCACTTCACCCCTCCAGGTCACCGTAAAGGCTGTGCCGTCGGGGTCGGGCTGCACGTTGACGGCGCGGTAGTCTGATCCTTCCGCCTGTCCGTAGGTCAGCTGTTCGGACGCCCCCCCAGTCAGCTCACTCAGCCCCGGCCAATCGGCGCAGTACAGCACCCGTTTGGACTGAGACACGAAGCGGGCAAACCCGGCGTGCTGTTCTTCCACCGTCTCCCAGTAGGTGGCGAGGTTGCCGCCCACATGGTCATCCTCGGCGTTGGTAAACACAGCGGTTTCGCAGCCCAGCAGCGCAAAGGCCCGGTCTGACTCATCGACTTCGGCCACAAAAGGTCCAGCGCCCACGCGGGCATTGCTGCCAAATTCGGGCACGATGCCGCCCACAAAGGCCGCCGGATCAAGATTCGCGCCCTGCATGGCAATGGCGATCATGGAGGTGGTGGTGGTTTTGCCGTGCGTGCCGATCACGCCCACGCTCGGGCCCGCCGACAGCAGTTCGTCCAGCAGCGACATGCGCGGCTGAATCTGAACGCCGCTTGCCAGGGCGGCCAGGACTTCGGGGTGGTCCTTGGGAACGGCTTCAGAGGCCACCAGCACATCCACGCGGCCATACGGCTGAGCCGTGATGTGCGCGGGACCGTGGTTCAGCGCCACTGGAATCCCTTCCAGAGTCAGCTGGGCCGTGAGCTCAGAGGTCTGGGCGTCACAGCCGCTGACCTGAAGACCACGCGCTGCCAGCAGGCGGGCAAAGGCGCTCATGCCGATGCCGCCAATCCCCATCAGGTGGTAATGGCGCGGGCGGGCCAGAGTGTGCACCGAGCCTTCAGGCTGCTGAGCTGGCGGCAGAGAGACGGATTCGGAAGGTCCAGCAGGCGTGGACAGGGCAGGGGCAGGGGCAAGGTCAGTCATGGGTGGGGGTGTCAGGGCAGGCGGGAGCAACAGTGGGGCCGTACAACGATTGACCAAACAGCTTCACTTCAGGTGCCGTTCGATCAGGTCTGCAAAGCGGTCGGCGGCCCCTGCCGGAGAGCGGGACAGGGCCGCCGCCTGCATGGCGATTCGCGTGCCTGACGCTGCACACTCTAACACCGCTGCTCCCAGTGCCTCGCCCACCCGGTGCTGCTCGACCAGGCGCCCCGCACCCGCCGCCTGCACCGCCGCCGCATTGTGGTACTGGTGGTTTTCGGCCGATTCGGGCAGAGGAATCATGATGAGCGGCACGCCGTGAAAGGCCGCCTCGGCCAGCGTGCCGGTGCCTGCCCGCGTGATCGCCAGGTCTGCCACCGACCACGCCGCCACCGCGTCCACAAATCCGGCGGGGTGATACCAGCTCAGGTCCTGCACGGTGGGGGCCACCTCGCTCAGCCAGCGCGGCCCGGTGGAATGCAAGACCTGCACGGCGGGGCTGTCGTTGGCCGTCAGATGCATGCCCGTGAAATCCAGATTGATCTGCCCGATTCCGGCCCCTATGCCTGTGCCGCTCACCGGCGTGCTCATCTGCGGAATCCCGCCGCCCACGCCAGCGCCCAGCAGTCCTTCCTCGCCCAGCACATGGCGCAGCGTGTCGGGCACGGCGTTATTGAGGGCCAGCGATCCCTGAGACCCGCCCATGACCAGCACCGTCAGCGGTCCATCCTGTAATCCCAACTGCTGCAGCGCAGTGATCCGGTCCATGCGGGTCTCACGCGTGGGCATCCCGACCATGGTGGCTTTGGCCGCAGGCAGGCCAATGACCCGTTCGTAGGCCGTGCCGACTGCTTTGGCGCGGTACACCGCCAGCCGCTGAGTCAGGCCCAGCCGTGCATTCTGCTCGTGCAGGACTGTGGGCAAGCCCAGGCTCTGGGCCGCCAGAACGCCGGGCAAGCTGGCAAATCCGCCGTAGCCCACCACCACACTGGGGTTCAGGCGGCCCAATACGGCCCGCGCCTGTGCCAGCCCCTGCCCAGCCTTCAACAGCTCGCGTGGGTCCGGTCGGCCCTGGCCGCTGCGGGCCAATTTGCCTGCGTCCACGCCCTCAAAGTCCAGCCCCTGGTCGGCGGCCACCCGCTCTTCCATGCCGCCGCGCTGCCCCAGAATCAGCGCCGAATGTCCCCGCGCCATCAGCGCCCGCGCCGTCGCCACTGCCGGATAGATATGCCCGCCTGTGCCGCCCGTCGCCATGACTATTAAACTCACCGGATCACCTGACTCATTGGGGGGAAGTGTAGCGTCAGAGCGTCAGTGGTGAGTGGTCAGTGGTCAGTGGAGGGCCCGGAAGGCTGTTCGGGACGTGAACTCATCAAAAAGAAAGGCAAGCTGCCAACACTGGCTCAGCCCGCCTTTCTCTTTTCCCACTCACTCCTCCCCACGGACCACTCACAGCCTTTCTCAATCAAACAGGTCGCCAATGGTTCGCCCCCCGCCCCCGCCCTGAGCCTCTCCGCCCAGACCCTGCTCGAATTCCTCGTAAGGCTGCACCACCACGAAGCCGTCGCCCTGAAACACCATCTGGTAGGTTTCGCCGCCGCCCCGCCCAAAAATCGAGCGCAGGCTGGAATCCACGCGCAACTGAGGCTGGAGATTGCCGCTCCAGGCCACAGTTGCGTTGGGGTCGGTGAACAGGGGTTCGTTGGGCGAGACGCGCAGGGTCAGCGGTTTGCCGTGGCTGAGAATCGCCACCAGACCGTGCCCCTGCACCCGCACGCTAAACAGCCCGCCTGCCGCCATCCCCGCAATCCGGCGGTGCATGGTGATGTCATATTTCACGCTGTCCTCAAAAGCCAGCAGATCGTTGCCGCTGACATTCAGCGTGTCGCCTTGCAGCCGCAGAATACTGACTTCTTTGCCCTGATCGGCCAGATACACCACGCCGCGTCCCTCAATTTTGGCCAGCGGGCTCATCTCCTGGCTCACGGCGCGTTTCAGGGCTTTCATCAGGCCGCCCTCCAGCGTGCCCTCGCGCTTGAAGTTCAGGTTGCCCTTGTAGGCGATCATCGCGCCCAATTTGCTCCAGATGCGGCCATCCACACGGACCTCCAGCATCTTGCTGCTCTCCAGTTCAAACACCTCGCCGGGGTTGTCGCGCTCGGCGGTCTGAACCAGAAAATCGCGGAGATTGTAGCTGCCGTCTAAACCGGGGGTCATGTCACTCATGCTGTGAGGTACGGGCAGAGTGTGAGCCGGGTTCCCGTGAGACAGAGGAAAGATAAAGGAAAATTAAAGGCTGTTATCGTGCGCCCTGTCCTTCCAGTACCCCGCCGATCCGCCGCAACACCTCCTCAATCTGTTCCAGGCTGGTGGCGTAGCTGAGCCGCACCTGACCCGGCGCGCCGAAATCGGTGCCGGGGACCACGGCCACGCGGCCTTCATCCAGAATCAGGCGGGCGGCTTCCAGTTCATCGGCATGCAGTCTGGTGGTGTCGGCCATCACATAAAAAGCGCCGTGTGGCGTGGGCGTGGGCAGCCCCAGGGCATTCAGACCCGACACGATCAGGTCACGGCGTTGCCGGTAAGCGGTGCGGGCCAGCGCAATGAATTCGGTGGTGGCCTCATGCTGCTCCAGTGCGGCCAGCGCGGCGTATTGGCTGATACTGCTGGCATTGCTGGTGCTCTGAGACTGGATGGCGTTCATGGCGGCGATCACGGCTTTTGGCCCGCCCGCGTAGCCGATGCGCCAGCCGGTCATGGCATACGCCTTGCTGGCCCCGTTGATGGTCAGGGTATGGTCGGGGGCAAAGGTGCCGATGCTGACCTGCTCGGCGCCGTACACCAGATGCTCGTACATCTCGTCGGTGAGGATCATCAGGTTGTGCCGGATCGCCAACTCGGCCACCGCCTGCAACACCTGGGGCGGAAACACTGCGCCAGTGGGGTTGCCGGGACTGTTCAAAATAATCATGCGGGTGCGCGGCGTGATGCGGGCTTCCACCTCTGCCGGGTCAAGCATGAATCCTGTTTCGGGCGTGGTGGGCACGGGCACCGGAACCGCCCCGGTAAACGCGACCATTTCCGGGTAGCTGACCCAGTAGGGCGCCGGAATCAGCACCTCATCGCCGGGATTCAGCAGAGCAAAAAAGGCATTGAAGATGGCCTGTTTGCCTCCACTGGTGACTGTTACAGCGTCGGGCGCATAGCTCAGGCGGTTTTCCCGCGCAAACTTGGCACTGATGGCTTCACGCAGTTCGGGAATCCCGTTGACGCCCGTGTACTTGGTTTTGCCCGATTCGATGGCTGCAATCGCCGCCGCCTTGACATGTGCGGGCGTGTCGAAATCAGGTTCCCCCACACTCATGCTGATCACGTCTATGCCCGCCCGCCGCAGTTCCAACGCGCGGGTCGTCACGGCTACCGTAGAGGAAGGCTTGAGGCTTTGCACGCGGCCAGACAGGCGAAACGGGGCGGCAGTGGTCATGGCGAGAGTGTACCCGGCCGCCTGAAACCGGGAGCAGCGGAATCTATGCGAGTGGGGTTGAACGTTGATCAGCAGGGGCACCGGAAAGGGGGCACATCCTGCCCGCTCAGGCTAAAAGCGGTACGTCAGCCCCAGGCGTGTGCCGGGAACGGGCAGTAGGTTGGGAATGCCTTCTGCGGAGACTGGAAACAGGTGGGCATTGATCTCGGCACTCCACCCCCACGGCGCTTGGGCCTGCCAGGGGCCGCGCGCACCCAAAGCCAGGGCCACAGAGAAACGCCGATGGTTGGGATCAAGCAGGGTCAGGCCCACGCCAGAGCCAGCGTAAAGATCAACGTCCGAGTTGTTGAGGGTATAGGTCAGGACAGCCTCGGCCCCCAACGTGGTCAACTCCGGAATCAGCAGATGGTTTTCTATAAGGCCACGGGCCTCCAGCCCAAAGGCGCCGGAGTGGGTCAGCGGCACACTGAGGGCGAGGTAGCCCCCCGGCACCACAGCCAGCATCCCCGGATAGCCGCCCTGAAGCAGCAGGCCAGAGCGTGGAGCGGGCGAGGAGGTCGCCTGGGTTGACGCCTGTGCAACAGCTGTAGCCCAGAGGGTACTTCCGGACAGGGCAGCAAGCAGCAAGGTACGGGCGGCAATCTTCATCCCTCTTTCATTGTGACGTTTCAGAGACCATGCGGGAGCAGAAATGCGTGGCCTGCAAGAAAAAAGGACGCCGAAGCGCCCCTTTCAGAAAGTTGATCCGGGTGATGTCGTCTGGACATCATTATTTGAGAAGTCAGTGCAGCCAGTTGACGCAGCTATTTGATGAGTTAGTGCAGCAGGCCAATCGAACGGGCGCGGCTCACGGCTTCGGTCCGGTCGCCCGCATCCAGTTTGGCGTACAGGCGGGCCAGGTGATCTTTCACGGTGTCGGGGCTGACGCCCAGATTCTTGGCGATTTCTTTGTTGCTGTAGCCCTGAGCCAGCAGCGGCAGCACTTCGGATTCACGGGGGGTCAGGCGCGGCACGTCGACATGCGGCAGACGGTCTATTTCGGGGTGGGCCACGATGTCGCGCAGTTGGCGGGCGAGGCTTTCGGGGTCCGTTTCCTTGCTCACGTAACCGCGTGCTCCGGCGGCGCGGGCGGCCTGCACGATGGCGGGTTCAGAAAAGGTGGTAATCAGGACGCTGACCACCTTGGGGTTGCTGAGGCGCAGTTTCTCGCACACTTCGATGCCGGTCATGCCGGGCATCTTGACGTCCAGCAGAGCGGCGTCGGGCTGGTGCAAACGGCAGGCGTCCAGTGCGGCCAGGCCATCGGCGGCTTCGGCCACCACGTCAAATCCCTGATGAATCAGCGCGTACTTGAGGCCCATACGGAACAAAGGATGATCGTCGGCAATAACTAGTCTCATGTGGTGACCTCCGGAAGGGTCAAGGTAAATAGGCTCAGTGGATGGGAAGAGGGAAGGACATCGGGAACAGTGCGGGTCGGGTCATGCACCGAAGATGGAGTGGGGGGGTGAATCTGATCGCTGGGCCTGGGGCTGTTCGGAAGGCGTTCGTACAACAGTTGCCCCCCGTGCGCCTCGGCGATACGCCGCACGATAAACAGCCCCAGGCCAGCGGTTCCGGCGGTGTAATGCTGCCCGGCAATCAGGGCAGGCTGGGAATTGAAAGGCTGCGCCAGGTCGGCCAGATCGCCGCTGAGACCGGGGCCATCGTCTTGCACGCCGATTCCGCGCGAAGTCACCGAGAGTTGCACCTGTGTCTGGGCGTAGCGCACCGCGTTTTCGGTCAGATTGGTGATGGCCCGTTCCATCACCGGGGGATCAACTGGCGCCTGTCCGGTGCCCACCACACTCAGGGTCAGGCCCCTGGCTTCGGCCTGTGGAGCGACCCGCCGGGCCACGCCGTCCAGCAGGCCGCGCAGATCGGTCTGGGTGGCCTGCACCTGCACGTCATCGCGCTCAAAGCGGTGGGCATCGGCCATCTGCTGCACCAGTGCCAGCAGACGCGCTGTTTCGGCCTGAATCTGCACGCCCACTTCACGGCGCTCGGCTTCGGGCAGAGGGTAGGCGGTGAGGGCATGTGTCAGATGCCCGGTGGCGATCAGGGGTGTTTTCAGGTCGTGGACCAGCGTGGCCATAAACGCGCTGCGGCGGCCCTGCTCAGTTCCAAGACGGTCGATTAGGGTGGTAAATGCTTTCCGGAGGGCGCGAATTTCGGTGGGATCATCGGCGTGAGGCTCGGCAAAGTCACCGCGCTGGACTTCACTTTCCAGCCGGTTCAGAGGCCGCAGCAGCGCGCCGCTGAGGATGTAGCCGGTCAGCGCACACAGCAGGCCGACCAGAAGCATCCACGCCACCAGGGTCAGCAGAGGTACATTGGGCCGCGCCGTAAAAGTCAGCACCAGATTGGGCAAGAAAGCCAGCAAAAAAATGACCAGCGTAAACTGACTCCGGAGGGTGGCACGCCGGACCTGGCCTTCGGGCGGAGGTGCAGACACCACCAGAGTCGCTGCCCGCTTTGGGGCAGAACTCATGCTGGCATCACGTCCGCTCATAAATTTAGCTTAGTCGCCGGGTTCTGACAGAACCGTCACGGTTACCTGTTGGTCGGCTATGTGTCAATCCCCCCGGCCTCCGCACCCAACGGGTGGGCTGGCGGGCCGCGTCAGGTAGGCATCAGCAGGAGTATTTTGCAGCCAGAGCGCACCTTTGTGGGACGACCAACCCAACTGGCAGCGGGCCGAGGTTGATCTCCCAGCCCGCTGCCATACGGTCTTCATTAAGCATTCAGGCTGATGAGCAGGCCCCCTAGCTCAATTCATCTCCAGTTTCTTTCTTGGCGTAGGCGTCGCTGATCAGCTTGACCCGCAGCGGCGTTCCGTCGGAAGTGGAGCGGGCGGCAGCGGGGGCCACCACCACGCCCTCACGGGTATGCAGGCCACGCCCAGACACAGTTTCCGGCCCGTCTTTCAGGAGACGGATCAGGGCGGCATCAAAGGGGCCAGCGTAGATGAGCGGCACGGCCCAGGCCCTGAACCAGCCTTCCCATTCCGCAAACGGTTGATCCTTGCCGTCCAACACGACCCGGAAGACCCGCAGGGTCGGCCCGCTCTGGCCGTAGCCGTAGCCTTTTTGCACGGGTAGCACTTCCGTGAAGACTTGGACTTCCTGACACTGAGATGAGGTGCCGTGCGGGTAGGCGGCGTCTACAGCCGCGAACAACCCGGAGGCGTGGGCGGCCTGCCAGTACACGTTTCCGGCGTTTTCCTTCAGCCCCAGCGCCTGCCGCGAGAGCCCTTTGCTGGTCACGACCCATTCGCTGCCTGCTGCCCGGTAATAGATGCCCTGCGATCCGTGCAGCTTTTCGGTGACGACTGGCTCACCCGGCACAAAATCTCGCTCGTAGATGCCGAACTGTTCCACGTCGTGGTGTCTGTAGCCGCCGCCCAGCACGCCGCTCACGTTCTCGGCGTCACCTGCCATAGAAATGGGCATGGGCGGTTCGTAAAAGGTAATCCTCAGCCGCTCCGAGAGGTCTTCGCCCAGAGGTAAGTCGGCCAAGCCTGGCGATTCCAGCACCTCTTTCGGCAAGATCACGCCCTGCGAACGCTCGCCCCGCAGCCGCATGCTGACCACACGGTTGGCGTCTGGGCCGTGCAGATAGGACACGCCCGTTTCGGCATTGGTGTACAGGCCCGCGAATTGGGGCGGCAACAGCGCCCGCTCCGGCGCAACCACGATCAGGTCACCGTCCTCAAAATTGCCCTTTTGCACCACCAATTGAAAAGTTCCCACCTTGCACAGCGCCAGCCGTTCCGCGCCCTTGTGCGGAAAAAGCTGCGCCTGTGCCTTGATCACCTGCCGCTGTGCCATTCCGTGTTCTCCCTTGAGGCACGCTTATCTCTGTAGCCCGGCAGCAAGAATGCCGCCCCCGACGTGGGAACGGCAATCCGCCATCTGGCTGTGTGGTTTTTTTGCAGTAGCCTACTTGCTTACCTTATTCGTCCGTACTCAGCACTGCCAAGAACGCTTCCTGCGGTACTTCCACCGTCCCGATCTGCTTCATGCGGGCGCGGCCTTTTTTCTGCTTGTTCAGTAGTTTTTTCTTGCGGCTGATGTCGCCGCCGTAACACTTGGCGAGCACGTCTTTGCGGTAGGCCTTCACGGTGGCTCGGGCAATGATTTTGCCGCCGATGGTGGCCTGCACAGGCACGGGGAACATCTGGCGCGGAATCACTTCGGCCATCTTGTCCACGATTTTGCGGCCAATGCCGTACGCCTTGTCCTCATGCACGATCACGGCGAGGGCGTCCACGATCTCGTTGTTCACCATGATGTCCACTTTTCGCAGGTCGCCGTCGCGGTAGCCGATCTGCTCGTAATCCATGCTGGCGTAGCCCCGAGAAATAGATTTCAGGCGGTCATGGAAGTCGTACAGAATCTCGGCAAACGGCACCTCGTACAGCAGTTCCACGCGCTTGCCCACATAGTTCATGGTGATCATGCTGCCCCGGCGCTCCTGAAGCAGTTGCATCACCGGCCCCACGTGCTCTTCGGGCAACATGATGCTCAGCTTGATGTAGGGCTCCTCGGTGGCGCTGATCCGGTCACGGGTGGGAAATTCTGCCGGGTTCTGGGTCTCAAAAATCGTGCCGTTGGTCAGGCTTATTCGGTACACTACGGCGGGTGCGGTGGCGATCAAGTCCAGATCGTATTCGCGCTCCAGCCGTTCCTGAATAATTTCGGCGTGCAGCAGGCCCAGAAAGCCGCAGCGGAAGCCGAAGCCCAGGGCTTCTGACGTTTCGGGTTCAAAGGTGAACGCCGCGTCGTTCAGCTTCAGCTTTTCCAGCGCGTCGCGCATCTTGCGGTAATCCTCGGTGTCGGTGGGATACAGGCCCGAAAACACCACCGGTTGCGCGGGTTTGAAGCCCGGAAAAGGCTCCGGCGTTGGCCGGTCTTTCTGGGTCAGCGTGTCGCCCACCTGCGCGTCGTGGATGTCTTTAATTCCTGCGGCCACCCAGCCCACTGCCCCCGCCGGAAGCGAATCGCTGACGATCAGGCCGGGAGTAAAGGTGCCCAGCTTATCTACATCAAACGTTTTGCCCGAGTTGAACAGCATGATGGGCTGCTTGGGCGTCAGCGTGCCTTCCAGCACCCGCACGAACAGAATGACTCCCTGGTAGGCGTCGTAAAAGGAATCGAAAATCAGGGCCTTCAGGGGCGCTTCCGGGTCGCCGGGCGGCGGCGGAATGCGGTCCACGATGGCTTCCAGAATCTCGGTGATGCCGATGCCCGATTTGCCGGACGCGAACACGGCGCTCTCGGCGGGAATGCCGATCACGTCTTCGAGTTCCTGCGCGGCGCCTTCCGGGTCGGCAGCGGGCAGGTCAATTTTATTGATGACCGGAATGATTTCCAGATTGGAGTCGATGGCCAGATACGCGTTCACGATGGTCTGTGCTTCCACGCCCTGCGAGGCGTCTACCAGCAGCAGCACACCCTCACAGGCCGCCAGACTGCGAGACACTTCGTAATTGAAATCCACGTGTCCTGGCGTGTCGATCAGGTTGAAGGTGTAGCTTTCGCCGCCCGTGCCGTCTTCCTGCGGGGGCCGCACATAGGTCAGGCGAACAGGCGTGGACTTGATGGTAATGCCGCGCTCGCGCTCCAGCTCCAGCGTATCGAGGGTCTGGTCGCGCTTGTCCCGCTCGCCCATCGCGCCGAGCCGCTCCATGATGCGGTCGGCCAGCGTAGATTTGCCGTGATCCACATGGGCAATAATTGAAAAATTCCGAACATTCACCCGTGCAGTGTAGCGGGAGGCGGCAAAAGGAATAGGACGCGGGCAAACAGAGGCTCGACCAAGCTCCGGCGGAGGCCGGAATTCAGACCCGTTCCAGTGCCCGGTGCGGCAGGGGAGGCAGCTCTATCTGCACAGAATCGCCCTGCCGTACCTCGCCGCCCACCGCCACCACACCCATGATTCCCGCCTTCCGAATCACGTTTCCGGCCTCATCCCGGCCCAGCACCGCCGCCAACAGTCCGGGCCGAAAGGCTTCGATCTGACTGCAAGGATTCCGTAAGCCCGTGACCTCGATCACCGCCTCAGCGCCCACATGCAGCCGCGTGCCCACTGGAAGCCCCAACAGGTCTACGCCGCGTGTCAGCACATTTTCACCCAGTTCTCCGGGCTGAAGGCCGAAGCCTGCCGCGTTCAGTTCCTCCAACAATTCGGCGTGAATCAGGTGGACCTGGCGCAGATTGGGTTGCGTCGGATCGGCGGCCACGCGGGAACGGTGCTGAACGGTGTGGCCCGCGTGTGCGTCGCCCTGCACGCCCAGTCCAGCCAGCAGATGCACGGTGGGCTGAGGCTGTTTGCTGAAGCTGTGTGTGGCGCTGGCGGCCACCGAAACGACTTCAGTCGGGGTGGAATCTGTGGGCGTCATCTTGTCCCCAGTCTGCCTCACGGTTTTTTCCGGTGTTCGTTTCTTCACTACCATTACAACTCTGTGCGTTTACTGAAAGACTGGGACGTTAAGATAAGACTAGACATATGACACGCCCCCCGACCCTTCTGCTTGCCCGATACCTGCTGCCTGCCCTGCTGTGCGCGGCGACCCTCAGCGCGTGTAGTTCGGCAGCCCCAGAGGATGTGGACGCAGCCACCATCGGCGGTGTCATCGTTTTTCCGCCGATGGCTGGCACGGCAGTCTTTACGGCGTACAGGGATGGTCAGGCGCAGGCGGTGACCTCGGCCAGGGTGGGCGCCAACGGCACGTACCGTCTGGATCTGCCTGCTGTTCCCCAGCTGCCCAGCCGCAGCAATCTGGACAGCCTGCCTACCGTACCCAGCGTATTGCCTGACCAGATCCGGAGCGTGTCGTGCAGCGGCGAACCGGTGGCCAGCACGCCAAATGCCCGTGTGCTGGTGCTCAGTGGCGGCACCTTCAGCCCCGATGATGCAAAAGGCATGGTGACGGGTCAACTGACGCCTGCCAGCGCCGCCATCAGCAACCGCCTGACCACGCAGGACATTCTGATCACCCCCCGTACCCACGCCTACGCAGACCGCGACGTACGCCTGACCGGCACCCTCAACTGCACCTTTGCCCGTACCGATGGCAGCGTGGTGGGCGGCACTGTGCGCGTGAACTACGATCTGAAACGCGGCTGGAACATGCTGGAAACCCGAACGGGGCAGCCTGATGTCACCGCCCCGATCGCCACAGTGACCAGTTCTCAAACGCTGGCCAATGTGAACTGGCGGTATTTGCCAGTGAAGCCCTGAGTACAGAGAGAGGCAGTGGATTCTAAGACGCACTCAGTCTGTACGGGAGGGCGTTTTTACTGAGAAACAGGCATTCTGATAGGGTGAGAACTCCACTTTAATTCTGGCTAAACCATCTAAAAGGTCAGGCGGTCATCAGGGCCTGGGCCTAGGTGGCCAGCGTGAATTCTCTGCGCTTGACACTGGCTGTGCTGCTTGGTGGCCCGACGCCCCGATACACACAACTCGGCCCGCCCATGCCGCATATTGGCGGCTGGATGCTGTTGACTGAGGGAGCAACTGCCGGGCCAGAAGGCCAAACCATACGTCAACCTCCGTTCTTTTTGGATGGTGCTGGCCGCCCAACTGTGCGGGGGCCGTGGCTGAACCGCCCGCTTCAAGTCGTGGGGGAGACGGCAACCAGCTCTGTCATTCACGATGAGAAAGGACTGCATGAGATCTATCTCCCCAAGCGGAATATAGAGAAGAAGGCCGCTTTCCCGCTTACAGCAGCGAATACCGAAACACAACGGCTCGCCTCGGAACTCGTCGGCAAGCGTGTTTGGTTCAATGGTCAACCCCAATTTCCCTGCGAAATCGTCCACGGCTACCATGCACAGGTGCTGGCCGAAAGTGCCCGCGTCCTGTCGGTGTGGCAGCTTGATCCGGCGGGCGTGAACGTCTCGCCGCAGGGTGGGCTAGTGGACGGCGGGAGCATTCAAAATGACCGGATGGGCACGACTACAACTCTGGTGATGTTGGGGGAGCCCAAAATTTGCAGGCCTTCAGTGCCCGCATGGAACCGCAGCAAGCTGGATACTCGGCTCAATTGCGAGGTCAAGCACCGCAACGCTGCACCACGCTGCCCACCATTTTACGCCAGCTCTGAAAATGTCCGGCGCAATCTGGTCACTTCGTCACCGCAAAAGCTGAGTGGAATGCCGCAGAGTGCTGCACAACAGGAACGGTGGCTGGTGGGCAAGAGCAGAAAACAAATTCTGGCGACTTTTGGCAGCCCAAACGAACCGGGCACATTGGCGGCCATCATGGGCCTTCCGATTTGGCACTATGGCGCGGTTGCGTATGCCTCTATTGTGTTCACTTTTGATGCGGCTGGCAAGGTTTTTAAAGCGGTCATCGCGACCAGTCCATAATTCCAAATGTGGGGGGCGAAGTCCGGCATTCATCTCTGCCAGACCTCGCCCGCCAGTGTGTAAAGTCGTTTGTTTGGTGACTTACGCTGGCAACAATCTCTGATGCTCGTGCCCCCAACTGATCAAGCTTCCAAATCTGCTCTGATCAGTTGTCAAAAATCTTGCGCCCGTCTTCCAGTGCGGCGCGGTTGTAGCGGTTGGCCAGAATAAAGAAGGTGGGTGCCCACAGACCCACGAAGATGCCGAAGCGTTCGCCATGTGCGCGGGTTTCGGCGTCTTTGCCCTGCCCACCCTGCGAGGCCCAGATGGCGATAGAACCCAGAATGGAGGCGAATCCGGCGACGGTGAGCAGGTTGGAAATATTGCGGTTGTCCATGACAGTCTCCTGACGAATCTGTTGCGGCCTGAACCGCCCGCCCGGTGCGGGGCCGTTCCGGCCTGAATCAACGTCAATGTGACCCGCCTCTCTAAGCGGTTCTGCGGGAATGCCTACGTAGTGGCGGCCAATTTGTTTTATTCAGCTTTCATCAAGGCGGGCTGAGGAACTGATCTCGAAGAGTCCGCCTGCTTCGGCCTGTGCCAACAGCCGGGCAATGGGGGCAAAGGTACGGCGGTGCTGCGCCGTCACGCCCAACTGCTCCAGTGCGGCGCGGTGGGCGGGTGCGCCGTAACCTTTGTGGGCAGCAAATCCGTAGCCTGGATACTCGGCGTCCAGTTCCGTCATCACGCGGTCACGTTCGGTTTTGGCCAGCAAACTGGCCGCAGCGACCGTGTAACTCAGGGCGTCGGCCCGCGCTGGGGCAGTCAGCGGCAGGGGCGTGCGGAGTTTCAGGTAATCGGTGATCAGGGCTTGCGGGGCCGGAGTCAGGCGCGAGAGCGCGCGGGCAGCGGCAGCGTGGGTGGCCCCCAGAATATTCAGGCGGTCTATTTCGTCGGGCCAGGCGTGCTCCACAGCCCAGGTCAGGGCCACTTCCTTCACCTGTTCGGCGTACCGTTCCCGCTGCGCTGCCGTCAGTTGCTTGCTGTCTCTGAACGGATATTCCAGGGCCAGGCCGGGCAAGATGACAGCGGCCACCGTGACTGGCCCCGCCCATGCTCCGCGCCCCGCCTCGTCCACGCCCGCCACCCGGAAGGCGCCGCGCCGCCAATGCTCGCGCTCGAAGGCCCAATCGGGAGTCACGGAAGGCGTGGGCGGCATGGCCTCAGGCTAGCGCACTGCTCTGCAGGGTCCGTGTTTCAGGCATAGGTGTCTGGAGAGCTGATGTCTAAAGTGTCTGGGCCACAGAAGCTCCGCCAGCGGCGCGAGGTGGAGCGGCGGCACTGGCGGGCGGATGAACCGACTTCACCCGGTCGGCTTTAGGTTGTGGTACCCCGTTAGCCTAAGCAGTGAGCATGGGTGAACAGTGGGCAGAGGCGTAACGTGGCCTTCACGCATGAAAGTCGACTCTAGAAGCTGCCTAGACATGCTTTGGCCTATCCCAGCGCAACTGCGGGTTGAGGCGGTTGCCGCCAGCATGTGATAAACGGGAACCCATGACAGGTGCACGCAAGCAAAAAATCAGAGTGACTCGGGGCAGTCCCGCAAAAGAGGGCAGGCCAACCAGTAACCGGGGAGACGGCCCGAGAACACCAGGGGGGCCTGCCGCCTCGGCCCTCCCCACCGCGCCCGGTGTCCAGCGGTACAGCTACTTTGATGCACGCCCGGCCTTCCTTGGCCCGCGCTTGGACGGTTTGCACGCTTTTACCAAGCCCGGTGTGCGCGGCTACCCAGAGGTGGACGCCGCACAGTCGTTGATGGTTCAGACCATGCGCCGAGACAGGGTGCGCGGGGAGGTGCTTGACCTGACGGCCATGGGCGGCCTGACTGGTTCGTTGCCGGGCGTGACCGTGCGGGCGGTGGAAGGTTCGGCGGCGGCCCTGGCGGCCCTCAAAGCCGCAGACCTGGAGGCGCGGGCGGCCTGTCCGGGCGACAACCTGAGCGCCGAATGGCCGACGCGGGCCCCCACGGTGGCGCTCGTGCTGGCCGGAGACCGGGGCACGGCCTACGCGATGGCTCAGGTGGCGTGGGCCCACGCCTGCACCCCACCCGGCGGCACGTTGTACATCGCCGGAGACCGGGACAAGGGCTTTGACCGCTATGTGCGTGCGGCGGGCGCGGCCTTCGGCACAGGTGAAACCATTGGCCGCGACGGCGGAATGCGCGTGGCCAAACTGATCCGGCGGCCCGGCCAGACGCCCCCGCTGCCCGAACCCGAAACCTATGAAACGCACGGCGTTCAGGTGGTGGGTCTGCCCGGAGTCTTCAGCGCCGGGCGGCTGGACAAGGCCACCACGCTGTTTCTGGATTATCTGGCGGGATTGGTAGAAGCCGGAACCCTGAACTTGGCGGGCAAACGCGTGCTGGATCTGGGATGCGGCACGGGCATTATCGGCGCGTGGGCGGCAAAACACGGCGCAGAAGTCACGCTGGTTGACGGCGACCTTTCCAGTGTCCGCAGTGCAGAGGCCACCTTGCAGGCCAATGCCCTGACTGGCGAGTGCATCCATTCCGATGTAGACGCGGGCCTGGAGGGACGCACCTTTGACCTGATCCTCACCAATCCACCCTTTCATGTGGGGCGCGGCGTGGTGCTGGACGTGGCCCGCGAATTCATCCAGACGGCAGTGCGCCGACTGGTGCCGGGCGGCACACTCTATCTGGTCGCCAATGACCCCCTGCCCTACGAGGCCCCGATGCAGGATGTGGGGCCTGTGCGCGAACTGCTGCGGGAAGGTGGCTTCAAGATTCTGACCGCCACCAGACCCTCCTGATCACATCTTCTAAAGACTGCCTAAAGACCTCTGCGTAGAGCGCGGGAACCTTTTGCGGCTCTATCCCGTATCCAGGGTGTTGACCTTGTTTCCCCACCACTCCTACAGTCAGGTGCTCGCCTCTCCGTGAACCGTGAGGGGCATCTGACGTTTGCCGTGTCGCCTATTCAGACGACACTTTGCTAGACTGACGCGCTCCGGCCTGCGCTGACCTTCCCTTTGGGCCCTGTGCCCACACCCACGCGTCCAGGCCACCGTTGCACGTCACCGCTTCAAGTGTTCCGCTCAGCCGCTTTTTCTCCCTTCCTTCTCCTGTATTCTCAGCCTTGCGTTTTCGGCCAAAGACCGACGCCCCATCGTTGTCTGGCACCGTTGTTTGGCACACCGTCGCCACCATCCCGCCGCTCAGACTTTGGCCCGGAAGAACGAACCGCTGATCTACACTCTCACATCCAATATTGACGTTTCAGGAGGCCGCATGGCAGATTCCACCAAACCCCGCACGCGCAGCAAGGTGTCCGCAGCGGCGACGCTTGCCGCCCCCGAAGAAAGCCGCATCAAGACCCCCGACAAGCCGCGCACCCGCACGCAGCCGCGTACCCGCGCCACCATGCCTTCTGCTGATGGAGTCGCCGCCGATCCTGTGCAGGTGGCTGCTCCAGAGAGTGCGCCTGCCAAGGCCAAAGCGGCTCCTGTCAAGAAGGCTGCTGCTCCCAAAGCCAGCGAGGCAAAAGCAGCTCCAGACGGTGCGGCTGCGGCTGCTGATGGGACGGCGACCCCCGCTGCTCCCAAGGCCGCTGCCAAGAAGGCCGCGCCCAAGCCCAAAGCGGCTGCCAGCACGGACGGTGCAGGGACCGGCGCTGATCTGGGCCCCCTGCCCAAGCCTGCGGCCAAAGCCAAGAGCGCGGCCAAAGCCCCTGCCAAGAGTGCGGCCACCAAAGCCGCGCCCAAGCCTGCCCCCAGCGGCAAGGGCAGCGCCGCCGACAAGCCCTACCATGCCCATCCCAGCATTCAGGACATGCTCAAGGTGGGCAAGGCCGCCGGGATTCTGTCGAGTGAAGACATTGCAGCGGCCCTGAGTGTGGCCCTGGAAGCCAGCGGTCTGGACCCCGAAAGCCCCGAGGCCTTTGAAGACATGCAGCTCTTTATTGCCGGACAGGGCATTGAAGTGCAGGATGTAGACGAGGACGAAGAGGACACCGACGAGGACGCCGATGAGGCCGAAGAGGGTGGCCCGATCAACCGTGCGGCGGCCAATACGGAAGACGACGAAGAAAAATACTTTGACGACATGCCCCGCGCCGTCAGCAACGACCCTGTGCGCCAGTACCTGCACGAGATCGGGCGCGTGCCCCTGCTGACGCTGGAAGAAGAAATCGCGCTGGCCCGCCGGATCGAGGAAGGCGAGGCCGCCCGCAAAACGCTGGACGAAGACCTGGAGATGGATGACCGGGGCCGCCGCCGCCTGATGCGTCAGACCGAAGACGGCGCGAATGCCCGTCAGGGACTGATCGAGGCCAACCTGCGCCTCGTGGTCAGCATCGCCAAGAAATACACCGGACGTGGTTTGGGCTTCCTCGATCTGATTCAGGAAGGCAACCAGGGTCTGATCCGCGCCGTCGAGAAGTTCGAGTACCGCCGCCGCTACAAGTTCTCCACGTATGCCACGTGGTGGATTCGTCAGGCCATCAACCGCGCCATCGCCGATCAGGCCCGCACC
>JAQBPF010000392.1 GCA_028287665.1 Deinococcus sp.
ATCAGCCACTTTGAACTTCAAGGCGGCAAGATCGTGCGCGAGTACATGGTCTGGAACGAATTTGCCCTGCTCAAGCAGCTGCACTGGCCCACCTAACCACACAGCGCTGCTGGTCCGCGTCTGTTCAGTCCCCTCCCTGTTCTCCTGGAGTTCACATGGAATATTTCAAGAAAGCCCCACCGCAGGCCGCCGCCGTCAATCAGGAAATCCGCGACACCGTGTCCCAGATCATCTCGGATGTGGAAAAAGAAGGTGTGGACGCCGTTCGGCGCTACAGCGAAAAATTCGACGGCTTTGCGCCCGCAGAATTTCGGCTCTCCGAGACGGACATTCGGAGCCAACTGAGCGGCATCGACGAGGAGGTGACCCGCGCCATCGACTTCAGCATCGCGCAGGTCAAGCACTTCGCCGAGTTGCAGCGCCGCACGCTCACCGATTTCGAGGAAGAAACGCTGCCCGGCGTGACCATCGGACAAAAGCAGATTCCGGTGAATGCGGTGGGGTCGTACATTCCTGGTGGTCGGTATCCGATTCTGGCGTCGGCGGTCATGACCATCGGCGTGCCGAAAGTGGCGGGTGTGCAGCGGATCGTGGCCTGTGCCCCAATTCAGCGCGGCACGGGCAAGGTCAATGCGCTGCAACTGTACGGCATGGTCAACAGTGGAGCCGACGAAATCTACGCGATTGGCGGGGCGCAGGCCATGGCGGCGATGGCCTTCGGGCTGGACGGCGCGCCGCCGCTGGAGGCCGTGGACATGATCGTGGGCGCGGGCAATGCCTACGTGGCCGAGGCCAAGCGCCAACTCTTCGGCGTGGTGGGCATCGACCTGCTGGCGGGCCCCACCGAAATCTGCATTCTGGCCGATGAAACCGCCGACCCCGAAAAGGTGGCCGCCGATCTGCTGGCGCAGGCCGAACACGGCACCAACTCGCAGTCGGTGCTGATCACGTCGTCGCGCGACATGGCCGAGGCCGTGACCAGAGAAATCGGGCGCCAACTGGCCACGCTGCCCACCGCCGACGCTGCTGGACAGTCCTGGCGCGACTACGGCGAAATCATTCTGGTGGCCGACGACGCCGAGATGCTGAAGGTGTCCGATCAGGTGGCCTCCGAGCACCTGGAAGTGATGACCCGTGACCCCGACTGGTATTTGCAGCGTCTGACCAACTACGGCTCGCTGTTTCTGGGCCAGAACGCCACCGTGGCGTACGGCGACAAGGGCATCGGGACCAACCATGTGCTGCCCACCAGCCGCGCGGCCCGCTATACCGGGGGGCTGTGGGTGGGCAAATTCATCAAGACGGTGACCTGGCAGCGCGTCTCGGACGCCGCCAACCACACCGTCGCCCCGCCCTTCATTCGCATGGCCGACACCGAAGGCATGATCGGGCACGCCGATTCCATGCGTCTGCGGATCAAGTAAGGCGGACCTGCCCTGGGGCCAGCAAGGACACGCGACTTGCTGGTTCCGTCGTCTCATCCCCCAGTCTCACGGAGATTCCATGTCAAGAGTGCTGCCCATCGCTGTCGTGCAGGACGCACCGAGAGTGTTCACCGAGCCTCTGCAGCCATTCAGCGAATCGGTGGCGGCGTTGGTCAGGTCTTTTCCGCAGACCAGGCTGCTGGTCTATCCCGAGCTGCACCTGTATGGAGACGCGCCGGGCCATGCCGAGCTGAACGCCAATGCCGAAGCGCTGAACGGCCCGCGCATCAACGCCCTCGCTCAATTGGCGGGCGACCTGGGCGTCTGGCTGGTGCCGGGGAGTGTCTGCGAACGGGGGCCAGCGGGCCAACTGTTCAATACGGCGGTGGCGCTGTCACCGGAAGGCCAACTGGTGGCCTTCTACCGCAAGGTCTTTCCGTGGCGGCCCTACGAACCCTTCGATCCGGGCGACCGTTTCGTGACCTTCGAGATGCCGGGCATCGGCACGGCAGGATTTTCGATCTGTTACGACGCATGGTTCCCCGAAGTTACCCGGCATCTGGCGTGGATGGGCGCAGAAGTGGTCTTGAATCTGGTCAAGACGACCACCTGTGACCGGGCGCAGGAAGTGGTCCTGGCGCGGGCCAACGCCATCGTGAATCAGGTGTTCGTGGTCAGCGTGAACTGCGCGGGGCCGGTGGGCACAGGTCAGAGTCTGATCGTGGATCCGGAAGGGCTGGTCCGCGCTTCCGCTTCCGGATCCGACGCCACCGTCTTGACCGACGTGCTGGACATGGAGCATGTGGCCCGGGTTCGGCAGTACGGCACGGCGGGTCTCACGCGCCCCTGGAGTCAATTTCAGCCGGGTGACGCCGCGCTGGCCCTGCCGCTGTACGGCGGAAGCATCGAACCACAGCGGTGGAATCCCGCTCGTCACCGCGACGGGCCTGACGCTCAAACGCACAGCGGCCCACTTCCCGAACGCCCGGCCGAACAGGAAAAGCCCGTTCTGCCGTAAGGAGCCCGGAGCGCACGGGGTCGGGTCGGACCGCTGAACGTCAGGCCGCCTGCGGCTTCACGTCCCTCCACCCCTGGAAGTCAGGTGTTCATAGGACTCGCTGCACTCCCGTGCTGCGGCCTGGGTGTGTTGCTGGCTGGAGAAGACCGGTTGGTGCTGCTCCCAAGCGTGTGGGGCAGCGGCTGATCCAGAGAGGGCGCGTTCAGGATTCGGGGGTCCATCCTGCCGTGGGCCGGGCAAACAAAAAGCCTTGCAGGCCTGTGACGCCCAATTCACGCAGCAGCTGATGCTCTTCGGGGTATTCGACGCCTTCGGCCACCAGGTCGAGGTTGAGCGCCTCGCTGAGCTGAATGATGCTGCGGATCATGGCCTGGGCACCCGGATTGCGTCCACGGTCCAGGGCCGAGACGAACGACCGGTCGATTTTCAGGCCGCTGACCGGCAGGCTGCCGAGAATGCTGAGGTTCGAGTACCCGGTGCCGAAATCGTCGAGCATCACGTGCACGCCCAGCCCGCGCAGGGCCAGCAGGGTTTCGGTGACGCGCTGCGGCGACTCGATCATCAGGCTTTCCGTGATTTCCAGCTCCAGACGCTCCGGCGGCAGTCCACTCGCGCTCAGCGCGGCCTGGACGGTGCCCAGCAGGTCGCCCTGCTGAAACTGCCGGGCGCTGAGGTTGACGGCCACCCGCACGTCTCGCCAGCCTGCCGCAGTTCGGCAGGCTTCGTGCAGCACCCACGCGCCCACCGCAATGATCAGCCCGGTGCGCTCCAGCGCCGGAATGAAATCGGCAGGCGACTGGCGGCCGAGCTCCGGGCTGTTCCAGCGCAGCAACGCTTCGGCGCTGCGCGTCTGTCCGCTGCGGGCATCAATGATCGGCTGGTAGTGCAGTTCAAACTCACCGCGCTCCAGCGCCGTGGCGAGCGCGGCTCCGAAGTGCAGGCTGGCCTGCCGGTCCCCCGCGTCGCCGTTGAAGCGCTGAATGGAGGCGGGCTCTCCCCGGGCGTCGTTCAGGGCAATGTGCGCCGCGCGGTGCAGTTCGTCGCTGGTCTGGCCGTCCGCGGGATGGTGCGCGAGCCCCAGACAGGCCTGCACGTTGACCGGGACGCCCTGCACGGTGAAGTTGGCCTGCATGGTGTCCAGCACGTTGCGGGCGCGCTCCTCGCGAGCTTCTTCGGTCTGTCCGAGCAAGATCAACAGAAATTCGTCGTTGGTGGCGCGGGCCAGCACCTCGCCTGGACGGAGCGCGCCCAGCAGCCGCGCGGCCACTTCACGCAGCAGGTCGTCTCCGCCCGACGGCCCCAGCGCGTCATTGACCTGCTTGAAGCGCAGCAGGTTCAGCACCGCCACGCTCACGCCTCCCTCGTCCCCGCGGGCCTGCGCGGTGGCACGGGTCAGCAGCACCTGTGCGAGCACGCGGTTGGGCAGCCCGGTCAGCGCGTCGTAGAAGCGCTCGCGCTCCACATCGGCCAGCGCCCGGGTCACGGCCTGCTCTCCAGCGAGGCGCAGGGCACGTTCGTGCACAATCTCGCGGCGCATGCCGTTGAGTTCGGCCTGGGTGGTCAGGTCGCGGGCCTGCTGGGCGAGCGACACGTCCCGCAGGTGCGCGTTCAGGCGCGCGGCGTGTTTGAGGTGGATGTTGGCCTGACGTGGGTCTGGCACGTCGTAGAGCTGCGCGAGCATCTCGTGGGCCTGCAATTCCTCGCGGGGACGCTGCACCTGTTCGGCGAGGCGCAGCGCCTGATGCAGGCCCGCCTCGGCGCGCTGGGGATCTTGGCCACGCAGGCGGGTTTCAGCGTGGGCCAGCATGACCTCCAGCTGGGTGTTCAGGTCCCCGGTCCGCCGCGCGAGGTCCTCGGCTTCTTCCAGGGTGGTCTCGGCGCGGCCCAGCTTGCCCTGACCGGCGTACAACAGACCCAGGCTGTGCAGCGCGGCCGCCTGCAGGCCAGGGTCGTCGAGCCTCCGGGCGGCGGCCAGGGCGTCTTGCAGCAGGGCACAGGCCTGGGCCTGCAGGCCGCCTTTGCGTGCCATCTCCCCGGCATTCAGGCCCATGGCCGCCTGCGCGTAGGCGTTGTCGGCGCGCGCCGCAATCTCGCGGGCGCGAATAAATTGCTCGTAGGCTTCGCTGAATTGCCCCGTCTGTTCGTGCACCATGCCGAGGTTGCTGTAGACCAGCAGCGCGCTCTGGACCGGGTCCTGACACTGCTGCAGCAGGTCCTGGGCGCCGTGCAGGGTCTCCAGGGCTTCACGCAGCCGGCCGAGACTGGTCAGCAGCACGGTCTTGTTCCCCAGCGCGCGGATCTGTCCGTCGACGTCGCCGAGGGTGCGCCGCAGGTGAATGAGCCGTCCCGCCGTCAGCAGGGCGGCGGCGCTGTTTCCGGCGCGGTGCTCGAGCTGCGCGAGCATGGCCAGGGCGTCGCCTTCCTCCGCCAGGTGCCCCACGGCGCAGGCGGCCTGCGCCGAGGCCTGTGCCGCGGCCGTGGCCTCCTCCAGGTGTCCGGCGTGCAGCGCCTGCTGGGCGCGCAGCAGGGTGATGCGGGCCAGCAGCGGCGCGCCGACCTCCACGCCAGCCAGATGCTGGGCGCTGAGCTCGCGCTGACCCAGGCGCCAGGCTGCCTCAGCCGCGATCAGGTGCTGTTCCGGCTGGGTGCCGACGTCTGGGCCCTGCTGGGTCAGGGCCTGACAGACCAGGCTCAGACTCTGGGCCGGGTCGCTGGTCAGGAGGCTATGGGCGGTCACCCGCAAGTCGGTCGAGGCAGTGGTCATGGAAGGAATACCTGCAGAGGGCCCAGGCAGAGCAGCCGCAGCCGCTCCGCCTGAAGAAAAGGCGGGAGCGGACGTCAGGGCCGTTGGGTCAGGGCGGCCAGGTCCAGCTGCCCGGCCCCGAGTTTGCCCTGGTAGAGGACATTGCCACTCAGGGCGTCCACATTTCCGGCGGACGCTTTCAGCCGGGCCACGGCCGCTTCAGGGCCAACGCTGAGGCTCAGCGCCAGTGCGGCGGCCCCGGCGGCCACGTGGGTCGCCATGGACGTGCCGATCCACGCTGCAATCCGGTTTTGCGGTGCGGGGGCCGCCATGCCCTCGCCGGGGGCCAGGACGCTCAGCGCGCCGTACTGTGAGAATGAGCTCTTGA
>JAQBPF010000404.1 GCA_028287665.1 Deinococcus sp.
TCGGGGACTTTCTGGACGACGCCGCGTTGCTGTCCAGCGTGGACGACATGCGGGCCAAGAAGGAAAACCGGGACGTGCCCGAAGAGGCTGTGACCCTGATGACGCTGCACAATGCCAAAGGGCTGGAATTCCCCACCGTGTTCATCGTGGGCACCGAAGAAGGCCTGCTGCCCAGCAAAAACGCGCTGCTGGAAGCCAGCGGCATTGAGGAAGAACGCCGCCTGTTTTACGTGGGCATCACGCGGGCGATGGACCGCCTGTTTCTGACTGCCGCGCAAAACCGGATGCAGTTCGGCAAGACCAATGCCGCTGAAGACAGCCGCTTTCTGGAAGAAATCGAGGGCGACTTTGACACCATAGACCCCTACGGGCAGGTCATCGAGTACCGCGCCAAAACGTGGAAGGAGTACCGTCCGACCATGCCGGGCCGCCCGAGTACGCCCACCTTTACCCATCCCAGCGCCGTGAAAAATACCAGCAGCATGACCGCTGATATGGCTTACCGGGGCGGCGAAAAAGTGACTCACCCCAAGTTTGGCGCGGGACAGGTGTTGGCGGTGGCAGGCCTGGGCGAGCGCCAGGAAGTGACGGTGCATTTTCCCAGCGTGGGGACGAAAAAGCTGTTGGTGAAATTTGCGAACCTGAGTCTGGCCTGAATTGTGTTCAGTTTGGGCTGCTGACCCTAGAGCAGTTCTCCGAATGACGTGATCAGAAAAAAGACTTCTGACCACTCCATTCTCCGTCCTGCTCGGTGAAATTCGCTCCGCTCGGTCATTATGATGACAAATGCTCTAGTCTTCCCAGATCACCCGGTGCCGAATTTCGCCTGCTGGCACCCGCAACAGTTCGTCGATCACCAGCGGATAGACGGGCCGCGACTCCAATTGACTGAGTGGAATCCAGTCGCAGCGCACATTGGCGTTGTCCAGAACTGGAAAGGAGTCTGCGGATAACTCGGCGGGGGCTTCCATGCGGTAGTAAAAACCTATTTCGTGTTGCCGCTGTTCAGCAGGTCCAAAGTGGTTTTCCACAACGGCAACCAGTTGCATTCCGCCCGGTGGCGTGCCTGTTTCCTCGGCCCACTCGCGGGCGGCGCAGCTTTCGCTGGTTTCGCCCGTGCCCAGTGCGCCGCCCGGCAAGTACCAGAACCCCAGATTCTCTTCGGTATTGGCGAGCAGGCAGGCATCGGGCGTCTGGGCGTTCCGCACGCATAAAATGGCCACCCTCACACTGAATTTCAGTCCACCCAACGGCAGGCGAATATCCACCGGATCAGCCTTAACTTCGGTCATGGCGTGCCGCCCGCATCCAGCCGCACGCTGGGGTCGGGATCGACCTGCAACTGGGCACGCAGCTCATCCGGCAGGTCGGCACGTCCGGCGATCATCATTCGCACACCCTCGTCGGGGTCATGGGCCAGCGTGGGCAGCGACGCGGCGGGCAACTGGGCGTGCAGGGCAGCGGCGCGGCGCACTCCGGCGTTGGGGTCGGCGGCCAACCCGGTCAGCACCTCTGCACCCGGAGCCTCGGCATAGGCCACAGCCCGGCGCACCTCGGCGTTGTCGTCGGCGGCCAGGCGGGCCAACCGCGCCGCGCCTATATCGGGCCGGACAGACAACAGGGTACGGATGCTGGGGTCGGTATCGCTCAGAAGGGTATCCAGCACCGCATCAGAGAGGCCTTCCGCGCTGGCGATATGCAGCCGGATATCCTGCTCGGGCGAGCGCAGCAGCGCCACAATCGCCGCTTCAGGCAGGTCGTTTCGTTCCAGCAGGGCGCGCCGTACGCCTTCGGACTCATCGTTCGACAACTGGGTCAGGGTGTCGGGCGTGGCATCCGGGCGACGGGCGAGGGCGGCCCGCACATCGGGGTCGGCGTCCAATTCGGCGCGGGCCAACCACTCGGCGGGCACACGCCACGCCTGCAGGGCAGAGGCCCGCACCAAAGGGTGTTTGTGGCCAGCCAGCCAGGCCCGCACGTTTCCGGGCAGGTCCATGCGGCGGGCCAGGGTAGCCAGCACATCGGGGTCGGGATCGCTGGCCAGAATCAACAGACAGTCCAGGGGCAAATCCAGCCGCCGCGCCACGCTGGAGCGCACCAACCCGTGCAAATCATTGACCAACAGGTGAAGGGTATCGTGCGGCAGATCGGCCCGCACCGCCACCGCTTTTCTCACGTCGTAGTCATCGTCGGCGGCCAGTTGGCGTACCAATGTCGCGGGCAATTCCGGGCGCTTGGCCACCGCTTCACGCACCTGCCAGCCTGCATCGGCCGCCAACGAGGCCACCCGTTCGGCACCCAGGCCCACCCGCCCGGCCAACGCCGTTCTGACCCCAAAATCTTCGTGCCGCGCCGCGCCGTCCAGGACCCAGTTGGGGGCGTCGGGCACGCTCAGCAGCGCAATGACTCCTTCGGGCGGAAACATACTGAGAAAACTGGGCCGCGCCAACCGGATCAGGGGAAGGCCGGGATTCTCCAGCACGTCACGTGGAAATCCGGCGGCCAGCGTGCCCAGGATTTCGGGTGGCGTGTTGGGATGCCGCGCCACCAGGGCCCGCACCCGCGAATCAGGATGGGCCGACAGCCCCGACAAGGTGTCGGACGTGGCCCGTGCATGGCCCGCCGCCTCCAGCGCCCCGTCCACGCCGAGGGCCGTCAGGGAGCGCGGATCGAGTTCAGAAAACGTCATGGCCTGCACTATGGCAGATCGGGGAAAGGGGCAACGGAGCCTGAGGCGGGTCGAGGGGTCCAGGGCCGAAGAGCAGGTCAAGGGCAGCCGCTTTGCTCATTCATCACTCCTTGTACGCCAAGCAGAAGGAGCCGAACCGAGCTTTTGCCTTCGCCCTCTAGACGCCCTACTCCTCCAGCCGCAGCACCTCTCCAAACGGAAAGCCCTCGTCTTCCAGCCCGCCCGGCGGCACCACCCACAGCGTCGGCATACGCGGCGGCGTATCAGGAAAGTCGCCGTAGCCGTCTGTCAGATAAATCAGCACATCGGGCTCGTGGGCATCCAACAGCCTGAAAATGGGCCTGAAATCGGTGCCGCCACCCCCCTGTGGTGGGGGAATCGGGTCGCCGGGGTGCAGATCGAAGGGGCCGTAGGCTTCGGTATCGGCGTAATACAGCGTGGCGCGGACATGCGGGTATGCGCCCAGCACGCCCTGCACCTCGCCCACCAACGCCCGCACCGCCTCGTCGTCCACGCTGCCCGACGTGTCTACGGCCACCAGTGCGCTGAGGCTCTCGTCGTCCAGCGCCTCCAGGTACAGGCCGCGCCCCACGAACCTTCGGTCAAAGCCGCCAAAATCCACGGGGGTACGTGCCAGAAAGCGCCACAGGTGCGCCCGCCAGTCCAGCCTTGCCGGGGCCAGCCGCATCAGTTCGCGGTGCATGCCCAGCGGGTCGTCGCCCTTGCCGCCGCTCATGGCGTCCACGCTGCGGGCCTGCGCCAACGCCTGTGACCACTGCTTGGCCGCCGCCTGACCTGACTTGCCGTTTTTGGGCGGCGCGTCTCCGGGTGGGCCGTCCATCAGGTCGTCGCTCTCTTCGTCGCCGGGGTGCTCCTCGCCTTCCAGCGAGGTGTACACTTCTTCCACGCTCAGTTTTTCCAGATGCTCGTCTTGCGGCGCTTGCGCTCCCGAACTCTGCGGCGGCACCGGCAATCCAGCCGCCGTAACCATGCCGTTCACGATCAGGTCGGCGGCCCGGTTCCAGCGCTTCTTTTCACGCGGGCCGCGCCGCTGCACATGCGACAGGGCGGCGTGCAAGACCTCGTGCAGCAGCAGGCCGTCCAGCACATCGGGCGGCAGGCTGGCGGCCACTTCCGGATTCACATACACCCGCTCGCCGTCGGTGCCAGCAGCAGCCACTTCCTGCGAAGGCACAAATTCGGCGTGCAGCAGCAGCGTGGCAAAAAAGGCAGACTTATTCCGAATCCGCAGGCGGGAGCCAGAGATCAGGCGTTGGAAATCTGGGGGCGGCGTCATGGTGTTCCCGGTGGATTGGGCCGATAGATCGTGGATCGTGGATCGTGGGTTGATCTTTGACCACGATCCACGATCCACCCTCTCCGTTCCACTACGCTCCCTCGCTCAGCGCCAACGTTCCCGCCACCAGTTCCGCCAACCGCTCATCGCGGCCCAACAGCCCGGCCAGTTCACCCAGTTGCCCAATCGCCTGAAATTTGGTCACCAGGGTCGCCACATACAGTTGCAGCCATTCGGGGCCAGCCGACTCGCTGAGCCAGCGGAAGGCGTGATAAGCCTCGTCTGCGTCGGCAGCGCGGGCGGCCAATCCCACCACGGCGGCGTAGCGCACGCTGGGTTCGTCAGGCAGCTTCAGGCCGCCGCCCTGCCCGCTGAGCACCGTGCCCAGGTCAGGCAACTGCTCGAACAGCCGCAC